>CAZGOR010000079.1:0-12394 GCA_964527875.1 uncultured Bacteroides sp.
CCCCTGAACCTGATATGTATAATAACAGCGAAGGAAAATGGTACTTACTATTTCAAAAATCAGGTTTTTATAAATGTACCGTTTCGTTCGCGACGAAGCGGTTTTTTAATTTTAAGATATGACAAATAATACTTTCGATCAGTATGCAGCAAAGTATGATGCATGGTTTCTGAAGAATAAAAATGTATTGTATTCCGAATTAAAAGTGGTGGCGCACTTTTTAAATGATGCAGGTGAAGCTTTATCGGTTGGCTGCGGAAGCGGGCTTTTCGAAATGCTTCTTCAAAAAGAATTTAACATCATGATCAAAAATGGAATAGAACCATCAAAAGGCATGGCTGAAATTGCAGGTAAACGCGGGATGACCGTTAAAATGGAAACTGTCGAAGAAGCTGATCTGGGGGATAACCAGTATGACACAATACTTTTTAACGGTACCGCGAGTTATATTAACGATTTGCAAAAGGCTTTCAATAAAGCTTATAAAGCCCTGCGCAAGAAAGGGAAAATTGTGGTCGTAGATATTCCGAAAGAAAGTTCATATGCCATGCTTTATAATTTAGCCAAAGTCCTTAACACATGGTCACATCCATTGCTGGAAGGGATCCAGCCGCCGGACCCTTATCCGATTGAATTTGTTAAAATTGCCCGCTGGCGGACTACTGCCGAAAAAGTCAGCATATTGAAATCTGCAGGTTTTACCGGTTTTGCTTTTGCCCAAACCCTTACCCGGCACCCCATCTATACCAATGATGCCGTTGAAGAACCTGCTGAAGGTCATGACCGCGGTGACTATGTAGCAATTTGTGCTTATAAAAATGGTTCATCATAAAATCCGCTTTCGAATGTTTATTAAAAATTTTTAAATTAATCTTTTTGAATTCCTTTCATTTAACCACAAAGGTACACTAAGGTTTTCACCAAGGTACTCAAAGGTTCTTTTTTAGACTACTTTGTGTTACTTTATTCTTTCCTTTGTGTTCCTTTGTGCATTCCTTTGTGTTCCTTTATGGTTAATAATATATTAATTTTTAAGGTACGAATTATTATTATGACTCATAAAAACTAGCAAACCCTGAAATCTGAATCACTTTTTTAATACGGGAAAAAATGGAAGCTGCCGGAGTATTTACTGAAAAATTATGGTCAACCATTCAGCCTGTTTATCAACAGATTATCAGCAGCCGTTATATAAAACGACTGACAGATGGGACACTTCCGCACAGTTGGTTCGCTCACTATATCTCCCAGGATGTTTTATATATTATTGATGATTCACGGGCTCTTGCCATGACTGCAGCCAGGACGGAAAATCCTGATGAGATGTATTTTTTTCTTCAGCTGGCAAAAGACGGACTGGATATTGAACGTGCCTTACATGATGAGTTTTTAAAGCATTATACCATTCCCGAAGCCTCGGAAAAATCGCCCGCCTTCAGCGCATATGAGAATTTCCTGCTTCACCATGCGTTCTATTCACCCTACACCGTTGCAGCTGCGGCCCTGTTACCCTGTTTCTGGGTTTACTATAAAACAGGGGAATATGTTTTAAAAAATGCAGCCGCTGATAATCCTTACCAAAAATGGATAGATACCTATTCAGGTACTGAATACAGGGAATATACCAGCCGGTTTATTCAAATAACAGAAAAACTGGGTCAAAACGCCACACCCGAAATTCGCGAACATATGATAAACGCTTTTACAGAAGGAACAGAACACGAACTTAAAGTCCTCGAAGAAGCTGTTGAAGAGTGAATTTGTAAATTCGTGAATTCGTGAATTGGTGAGTGTGGGTATTGGAGTGTGAGCGGTGATGAATTTTTGAAATGTTTGCGTAGCAAACATTCGCGAGCGGGATGTGCCTTGCGGGAGCGAGCAATTGGTATATTTGTATATTGGTATATTTGTATATTAGTGTGTGTGAGTATTGGGTGTGTGTTGGTTAATCATTCATTGAGATTGAGATTTTGTAAGCTGAAGGTGCAGCAAAACTTGGATCCTCACTTCACCCCATCCCCTAAAGTGGGAAAGGTGAACAGTTTTATGTAAGACTAAGCCCCCCCTTTTAGGGCTACTCTTTATACATAAGTCAAATCATATTCATGATAAAGAATTTCGTTCTTAATGCTATTATAATCGGCTACTAAAGAAAGCACCAATTCAATGCCCTTAAAGGGCATAAGATTTCAGCACAGGGCAACGCCCTGTGTAATAGGATTGGTGTGAGATAGAGCCCTGAAAGGGCGAAATAAATATACATTCCAATGATCATATTACGCCCTTACAGGGCTTTAAATATTACCGCAATCTTGTCCCCAGGGCGTTGCCCTGGGCTGATATATTTTCCCCTTTCAGGGGAAATATGTTTCTCTGGTATACTCTCTGAATACCTTTTTATTACTGACAAAGATACAGATATGTATATAGAGTAACCCTTTTAGGGGGAAGTATGGAGGGGAGGTGAAATTAGCAGGGAGGTGCGTGAAAATATTGGCGAGGCCTGGATGAAAATGAAACAACCTCTCTATTGTTCACTCAGCAATTTATCTATTCCCTCCGTGGCAATTTTAGCATCTGCAATGGCTGTTACTGCATCCATATTTACATTGACGATATCTCCTCCTGCAAAAACTTTAAATATGGAAGTCATTCCATTTTCATCCACCTTTACTTTTTTCATCTCTGTAAATTCAAGTTCTTTAAACAGGTCTTCAGGGATAAATGAAAAATCGGGAGCCTGACCAATGGCTTCAATGATCATATCTCCTTCCAGGAACATCTCTTTTTCTTCAAAAAATGAAGGTGCAAATCTTCCGTTTTCGTCAAACACTGATTTTACCTTTTTACATAAAAGTCCTTTCACACTTCCGTCATCATTCAAAACCACTTTTTTTGGTCCCCAGGCAGGATTAAAATGGATTTTTTCTTCTCTGGCTTCTTCAATCTCCTCCTCTGTTGCCGGCATCTCGTCCCAGTCTTCCAGGCTGACGGTCCTGGTCACCACTTTCTCACCGGGATATTGCATATGCTGTAACCGCAGTGATTCCCGTGCCACATCAAGAGCCACATTCCCCCCTCCTATCACGATGACCTCTTTGCTCACTTTTCTTTGCTTCCCGATTTTATTGTCTTGTAAAAAATCAAGGGCCAACATACATTTATCTGAATTTTCCACACGGGTTGATCGACTTAAAGTAGTTCCGATACTCAAAAAAACGGCATCATAATTATTCAGGAGATCAGTAAACAAAACATCTTTTCCTACTTCAGTTTTGAATTCAAATTTCACTCCCAGGGAAGCAATATAGTTCACATCTTTATCAATGCTTTCCAGAGGAAGTCTGTAGGTTGGCGGGCCTGTTCTCATGGTCCCCCCTCCGCCGGGTAATGCATCATATACCACCACTTCATGGCCTTTTAACCGGAGAAAATACCCTGCAGATAATCCGCCGGGGCCTGCCCCGATAACTGCAACCTTTTTACCGCTGGGAGTACCCGGTTCTAATTCCAGTGCCGTTTTAAAATCCTTAATCGTATCAGCCGCGTATCTTTTCAACCATCTTATTGACAATGCATCGCCCCTTATACTCAGGGAACAGGCTTTTTCACAATAGGCCATACATACCCTTCCACAAATGGAAGGAATAGGATTATCTTCGAAGATCTTTTTCAGGGATTCTTCAGGTTTATCTTCATAGATAGCCATTATATAATCTGAGATCTTTAAATGGGCCGGGCAGGCCTCTTCACACAATTTACATTCCAGGCAGCGGGAAGCTTCCTCCCTGGCTTCTTCCCTGTTATAACCTATTACCTCTTCAACAAACGAGAGTGTTCGCTCCTCGGGTTTTACTCTAGGCATGATGATCCGTTCGGGTTCAAAAAGCGCGTATTTTATATCAGATACATAACCCGGATAATTTTCTTTGCGATGCGACAAGCTTGCTTTTAAAACCGAGTACTTTTCATGGGGAAGATATGTTTCTTTGTCTGTCTTTTCATCTTTCGGTATAAAAACAAAGGTGTCCGTATCATAATGAATATGAAAATAATCGCGGGTCAGCGAGAGCGAAGCCGGGGGACAAATATCAACACATAACCCGCAAAAACAGCAACGGCCATAATCCACCTGCGGACGTTTATTATTCTGCCCTGGTTTGGATTCCAATTCCGGTATTTCCACCATCCGAATAGCCTCATTCGGACAAATATCCGCACAGTTACCACAACCTGTACACAAATCCCAGTCATTCTTATGAAATCCCCTGTATCTCAGTGCAGGTTCTTTCTGCTCAAAAGGATACCTGATCGTCTTTGGCTTGATAAAGAGATATTTAACTGCTTTAAAAGGTTTCAGAATACTGTTGTTGCTCATCATTTTACATCCTCCCTTATTTTTACCGGTCTATTTCAGGAACTGTAATATATAAGCTGATCATGATGTTGCCTACATCGGCAATACTTTCATTTTCCAGTGCTTTCTCCAGTATTGTCAGCCCATGATTATAGGATGGTGTCCTGAAATGTGCCCGGTAGGGCTTATCCCCGCCGTTACTTACCAGGTAAAGCCCCAATTCTCCTCTTGATGATTCGCATCTTACATACGTTTCTTTATCTGGTATGTTCCATTTGAAGGGATTGGGCATTTTGTTATAGACTTCACCTTCCGGCATCTTATCCAGCAGTTTAAAGATCATATGGACACTTTCTATCATCTCATCCCGCACCACCCATATCCGGGAATAAGCATCTCCGTCGTCCCTGACAGGAATATCCCAGTCTACCCGGTCATAAGCTGCATAGGGTTCTGTCTTCCGGATATCCTGTTTCATGCCGGTAGCTCTGAGCACCTGTCCGACAGCTCCCATTCTTTTCGCTTCTTCATGGGTTATTTTTCCTATATTTCTGGCACGTTTGTAAAAAATACGGTTATGAAAGAATGTGTCATCATAATCAGGCACACAACTCCCGATAGTATGTAACGTATTGATTATTTTTTCTTTAAATCCTTCCGGGAAATCACGTCTTACACCACCGGGCCATATGTATATATGATAAACCCTGCCGCCTGTAAGCTCTTCAAACAGATCCAGTATCAGGTCGCGATGATACATTGCCCAGTTGGCCACTGTATCGAATCCCAGCATATTGGCATATGCCCATAAACCAAACAAATGAGAACCGACACGGGCAAGTTCGAGGTAAATGCTTCTGATAAACTGTGCCCTTTCAGGGACTTCAATACCGGCCAATTTTTCAACTGCCATGGCATACATCAGTTCCATATGATCGGGTTCCACAACATTTATCCGGCAGACCAGAGGGAAATTCTGTATCCATGTCCGCTGCTCCATGAGTTTTTCGAATCCGCGATGAAGAAATCCGGGATTGGCAGTTGCTTTAACAATACGATCCCCCTCAACATTTAAAGTGATGCTGAAATTTCCCACCATCCCGAGATGCTGCGGACCAAAATATAGTTCAAGTTCTCTCATTTTTTCCTTTTTTGTCTTCAACAAAAGGAATCCCATTAAAAACCTCCTGTACATATTTTCGCGTATCGAAGTCTTTTCTGAAAGGAGGTATTTCATATTCCCTCTCAAGAAAAAGCGGTGTTAATCCCGGATGACCTTTAAAATGTATTCCAAAGAGTTCGTGTAATTCACGTTCATAGGGCTCAGCATTCTCAAATATGTTCGTTACCGTTTGCAATTCCGGCTTTTCCCTTGCTATTTTTGTTTTAACCAGTATATTCATTTTTCCTTTCTCCCTGTCCTCGGTATATGCATTAAGAATATAAACAACTTCCAATTCATTGTCTTTTATCCAGTCCACACAGGATATGAGTGCCAGATGGTCATACCCGCTGCTATTCAGGAAGTTTAAAACTGGGATAACCGAATCATCTTTGCAAAGGATAGTCAGCCTTTGTTCATCAGTAATTTCCGCCTGAATATCATCAAACGATGATAACAGGTTTTCTTTAAGCGATTTGGCTGTATCATTCATTTTTTACTCTTTTGGAACAGTTACAGACCGGTCTGATTCCGTTCCGGCAACAGTCCGTGGTTGAAACAACCATCACATATTCAAAGTGTTCAATTTATATTACACATTTGAAAACAGCGGTGGCCATTCCAGTTTCCCCAGAATTTTTTCCTGGTTTTCCCTGTAATACCGATAATTTTCTCTGTATCTTTTATAACCATCTGCCATTCCTTTATCGATCAATGTCCACAGATGTGTCACAGCAACAAACACGGCTTCGGGTCTGGGCATGCACCCGGCAATCCAGCCATCAACCGCGATATATTTATCCAGGTGTTTAATGGTATTGTAAGAATCCCAGTACATTCCCCCGTTGATAGGGCAGGAACCGAATCCCACCATATACTTTGGTTCAGGCATCTGTTCATAGGAACGGATGATAGGTCTTAATGTTTTGAGTGAAACATATCCTGTAACTAAAAACAGATTGGCCTGTCTTGGAGTGGCAACAGGAATCACACCAAACCTTTCGGCATCCCAGCGGGCGGTTATGGTGGGTGGTATTTCAATAATTCCGCAACCCGTACAAAAATACAACGCATGGAGGGAATATTTTTGTCCCATCTTGCCCGGCGACCTGAGCCATTTCCCAATTTTGTTTCTATCCATATGCAATCCGTTTTGAGAAATTCTAACTGGTTATCATAACAATTATTAATCCTGCAAATGCCAGTAAAGTTGGCCATTTCCATAAATACCTGATCGCCTGCTCTATTCGCAAACGCGGAAAAACAGCATTTACAAAAAGGAAAATGATGAACACTCCCAGCATCTTTAAAAAGAAGTAGCCCGGATTTTCAGCACCCCCTAAAAATAAGTTTACAAAAAGTGATATGCCTATAAATACATTAAAAGCATGCTGTATGGTAGTGAGCGCTAAAAATTTGCCTCCATATTCAGTCATGGGTCCTGAGGAAATCTCCTGTGGTGCCTGGATCATTTCAAAAGGTCTTAAACCTATTATCGCAGGAAGGATCAAGATATATGCAATACCTGACAGCAGTAAAGGTATGTGCTGAAAAGACCACCCTGTCCGGATTTGCTTATTGACTATTTCAACGATGGAAATAGTGTTATAATGAGTCATTACAGCAAGAAATATCAGCAATAAAGGAACCTCATATCCCATGGCCAGAAGAAATTTTCTGGATATCCCGATACTTGCATTGGGGTTGGCAGCTTCACCACCACTCAATGCCAATCCTAAAGGAGCAATAAGCATAAGGTAAAGGATCACAAGCAATCCACCCGAGCTGCTTAATGGACATATTTTTCCCAGGGGTAGAAATAATAGCACAACAACAGAACCTGCCAGGGAGAAAATGATCCCAAAATTAAATAAGGTCCCATGACTCACACCGGTTTGATTGAACAGTTTAATGATATCTATGACCGGCTGGACAATAGGCGGTCCGTAGCGCCAGTGAATTCTTGCTATTACTTTTCTTGATAATCCAAGGAAAAACAATCCGACGATAATTGCTGTAAAAATGATTAATATGATCTCAAGTATAGTAGTCATTACCATACTTTCCAGTTTATTTGAACAAAGATTAACAGCGCCAGAAACAGTATGATATACATCACATAATATCCAACATCTCCTGTATAAATGCGCCGGATTCCATTCCCTAAATTTTTAACACCCCGGGCAAGTCTCTGATAAAAATCATCTACAAAATCTCTCAGATACGGGGTTATCATCCGGTATAAAGGGTTATAAAAATCTACAGTATAATGATATTTTTCTTCAGGAATAAAGGCACCTGCTGCATAATTGTCATCCTGTCCGACCTTTATTTCTTTTCTGCCGGCTTTGAAGATGAGCCAAACAATGACCGCAACTACAAAAATTGCAGCAAAAATGTTGACAGTATTCAATATACCTGTTTCTGATGTAATCCCCCAGAGAGTAATATTTAATGATTCAAGACCCGATGTCATGATGATTTGATTGATAACTTTCAGGGGGATACCGGGCAGAATACCGAAAAGAATGATGATCAGGCTAAGAATAATGATCGGGATCTGCATGCTAAAAGGTGCCTTTTTAACAGTCTGGTATTTTTCAGGGAGCTGTCCCAGAAATATATTATGCAGGAATTTATAAAGCGAGAGTATAGTACCCCACGTTCCCAATAATGCTGCAAAAGCTAAAAATGGATAATGATTAAGAATTAAAGTTTTATAAATAAGCCATTTGGACACAAATCCATTTGTCAGGGGAATACCTATTAATCCACAAGCACCTATCAGGGCGCCTATAAAGGTTACGGGCATTTTTTTTATTAATCCCCCAAGTGAATTCAGGTCCCTTACTCCCCGGGTTCTGTATTCGATTGCTCCCACTACCAAAAAAAGCAGCGCGATATACGAGGTGTGATTTATTATATGAAATATTCCTCCCGCGACACCTAAACTGCTGCCTACGGCAATACCAATTACCATATATCCGCCCTGACCGACACCGTGCCATGCCAGAAGGCGTTTCGAATCGTTTTGAAGCATAGCTATAAACGTGGGAATAAGTATATTTATAGCGCCAATCCAGGCTAAAATATAATTAAAGCTGATTAGACCCTTACCCAGGTTTAAAAACAAGTCAACCCCTGCTATTACTAAAAAGATAACAAGAAATCCGTACATTCCCATTCTCACCAGTATTCCGGAAAGGATAGCGGAAAATGGAGACGGGGCTTCCGAATGGGCAGGAGGGAGCCAGGTATGAAAAGGCCATACGGCATTTTTTATTCCAAATGCAATAAAAAAGAGAATGAAAATAAATAAAACAAATCCGTTGGATGCAGAAGATAAAATATTTGAAAGTTCTTCTATGGTGAATGTGCTATAACGCGAATACAGAGAGAGCATACCTATAAGCATAGCTACAGAACCGGCTATTGACATAACAATATATTTCATTCCTGCAGGGAGGGCAGGGCCCCGGTTATAACTAATTAGCAGGAACGTACCCCACGACATGATCTCCCAGAAAATGTAAAACATGATCAGGTCACCTGACAACACGATCCCGATCATACTGGCATTTACAAGTAAGATCATTAAATAATAAAAATCTGTTCTTTCTTTTTCTTTTATATAGCTTAAAGAAAAAATAACCGAAAGCGATCCTACAATTGCTACGGTTATAGCAAAAAACCAGGAAAGTGTATTTACTCTTAAAATAAGAGGAAGGTCTAAAAATCCTATATATAAAGTGCTCCGGGAAGAAATGTTATAAAGCAAAGCAACAATACCAACTAAAGCCAGGGAAACAAGTACAGCCAGAATATCCCTTACCTTTTCAGATATTTTTCCTGCAAGATAGGTTATAAAAGCACCCCCAAAAGCAATTGCAAGTAATATTCCCGGGGTCATGGTATAATATTCTTTATATAGGCAGCCCTGTTCAAAAATTCTGAAGCAGATGAATCCAATACATCTGTTAATAGTTTGGGATATACTCCTATAAGCACTATTAGTCCAACAAAAACGGATACAGGTATGATCACGCTCAACGGTTCGATCTCTCTTTTTTGATTCAGCCTGCCTTCTTCTCCTTTAAAATAAATAACCTGCACTACTTTGAAGAAATAGGCAGCTTCAATGATTGTTGCCAGAAGTACCAGAGCGATAAGTACAGTAAACAATATCTCCTGTTTGAACAATGCTGCCTTAATGATCATAAATTTCCCGGGGAAACCTATAAATGGCGGCAATCCAACCAGTGAAAAGGCACCGATTGTAAAAGCCAAGGAGGTATATGGCATTTTTTTACCCATACCCTCAAGGGAAGAAATATCCATGGAACCGCTCCTGTATATCATGTATCCCACGGTTAAGAACAGCAATGCCTTTCCAAGTGTATGACTCACCAATTGAAATAATCCCCCTGTTATTCCGTAAGATGAAGCCATAGACAGGGCAAACACGATAAGGCCGATCTGTCCTATACTGGAATATGCAAGCATTCTTTTGATGTTATCCTGACTGAAGGCACATAATTCACCGATTATTAATGTTATAATCCCTACAAACAGGAGAAACATCAGGATACTTGAAACACCGAATAAAGTAAATATAATCCTCACCATTGCATAGAGGCCCACTTCAATGGCTATACCTGATAAAATGGCGCTTATTGACGAAGGCGCAGAGGAATGTGCATCCGGCAACCAGGCATTCAAAGGAAAGATCGCCGCTTCTACTCCGAAGCCGGTAATGAATAACACCAGGGGAACAAAGATTGAAATGGAATGAACCGAATCGATGTTGCTGGCAATATCAGCCATATTGAGCGTTCCGAACTGGCCGTAAAGCAATCCGATACCTATCAGTATCAAACTTGATCCAAGGGCTCCCTGAATAAGGTATTTTATGGCAGATTCGATACTGGCTTTATCGCCGAAATATGCTACCAGAGAATAAGAAGAAATACAAAGAATTTCAAAAAAAACAAAAAGGTTGAATATATCGCCGGTGAGAACTACTCCGGTAGCTCCGGTGAGAAGCAGCAGATAAAGTATATGATACTTTTCCTGCTTCCTTTCTTTAATATAATCAAAGGCATAGATCGAAACCAGGAAGCCGACTAAAGCAATAAGAGCAGCAAATAAAATTCCTGCCGGCCCTACGACAAGATTAATACCGAAAGGTGGGGAAAATCCTCCTATATTAACATGAATGGGTTGTTCTAAAACGTGAGGAAAAAGCTTTATGGAGATGATAAGATTAAAGAGAAGGGCAACAGAGGGAATAAATTTCCCGATTTTCTTTGAAATGAATCCGAAAATTGGAACTACAAATGCAAGGCCTAACGGTATGACAATCAAAAGAACCGGGTTTACCATTTTTGTTCTTTTATTTTACGTAAATCAAGAGTACCATAATGTTCATATAATTTGATCGCTAAAGTAACCGCTAATGACAAAATAGCTACTCCAATGACAATAGCAGTTAACACTAACGCCTGAGGGACCGGATCAACCATATTCTCAGCCTTCAGGCCATATTTTGAAAATATGGGAGCTGTTCCCTCCCTGATATAGCCAAGGGTAATAAGAAATAAATAGATCCCTGTATCAAGAATATTCAATCCAATAATTACCTTGATCAGGTTCTTCTTGACCAACACGATATATAAACCAATAAAAATGAGGCTAAAAGCACCAATATAAAAAATGTAATTATTTAAAAAATTCATTGGCTCCTGTTTATTAAGTTGTCAATAATGCCTGATAATTCTGAACCGACTTTCAATCCGATAGCTATATAGATTATTGGAATAATACCCGCACTTAACAGCGTATTCGGTTCGCCTTTAGGTAAAAAATTGAAAAGAAATTCCTTTCCTATTATCAGGCCAATGATACCTAATCCGACAAAGGTTACTCCTCCCAGTACTTCTATTACTTTACCCGCGTTACCTTTTATTCTTTTCCCGGCACAACCGAGATACATAAGAAGGAATGCAGAAGCAATAATTGCCCCGCCCTGAAATCCACCTCCGGGGGTAATATGTCCGTGGAAAAAGATATAAGCACCTACTAGCAAAATGATGGGAAATAGAAAGCGGCATCCGGTGTCGACGATCAAACTTGGTGGTTCTGTTTTTATACCGGTTTTTCTTTTTCCAAATGTGCTAAAAATAGCTCCTAAGCCGATTGCTGCTGTAAAAAGAACAGTAATTTCCCCCAATGTATCAAATCCGCGGTAACCAACCACAACCGATGTTACAATATTAGTTGATCCTGTTTCCTCTATTCCTTTCTCAATAAAGTGCTGACCGATTTTTGTTTTCGGGATGCCGAAGGGTATTTCTTTCAGAGATAAAACAATACCTCCGGCAATGATGGCCAATAATAGTATGCCAATCAGCTTTCTCATTCTTCAAATCTTTTTGTTCTCTTAACAGCAATAACAAGTATCCCTGTGATCAAAGCAGCGCCGATCGCTGCCTCGGCCATAGCTACATCGGGTGCCTGCAGACAATAAAACAGGATAGCCGCTATCAAACTTATCATACATGAAGCAATCACTGCATTCATCAGATCTTTAAATATCAGCACTGCTATCGCCGACACAATCATTAATAATACAAGTATAGTCAGGATGATAACCATATTTACTCCTTATATCCTTTAAATTCTTTCGTTTTATCAGTCACACTTTTATCACATAATGAAATCCCTTTTTTCCTGGAAGCTCTCCCCAGTGCATGGCTTGAAACAGGATTGGAAATAAGCACAAATACCGCTATGATCAATGTTTTCCAGAACCATTCGGGTTGCATGATCCCAACCCCGACAATTGTTAAGAAACAACCCAGTGTACTACATTTTGT
>CAZGOR010000080.1:0-12350 GCA_964527875.1 uncultured Bacteroides sp.
CTCTGTTTCCTCTGTGGTTAAATGTTTTAATAGACTTTTTAGACAGCCTCATTTCTTTCCAGGATGGCTATGAATAGAGCCCGGCTTTCCAGCCGACACATCCAAATGATTGTTGGCAGAAAAAGTGGAGTGCCCCAGCTGGGACATTCAAATCATGGTTGGTGGAAGAGGTGAGGCTTAACAGTCGGGACATTCATCTCACCGATTTTGGTGGAAGGATTCTATTGTCACTCTGTCTCATTGAACCAGATTTGGTTTGCACCATCCACAAAATTTGCCACAAAAACATCCAGATCACCATCATTATCCAGGTCAGCCAATGGGGCATGGGACGTATTATTATTCCCACTACCATATAATTTTAAACCACTGTCAGAAAACAGGCCATTTCCATTGTTTATCCATACTTCATTTGGCATGCCTAAATTTGATATAAAAACGTCAATATCCTGATCACTGTCTAAATCTCCAAATCCGAATTTACCCCAGATAGTTACTCCAAGTTCCTGGCCGCTGTCAGAAAAATATCCATTTCCATCGTTTAACAACACTTTTGTAGGGAATAGGCCTGTATGATCTCCATTACAAACAAGAGCATCCTCATCACCATCGCCATCCAGGTCGCACAATCCAACAGATCCGTAAACAACATTGTTATCATCCATCTGCCAGCTATCCGAAAAATGTCCCTGACCATCATTGAGCATTGTCTTATAGCCTTTCGTATGTTCTTTAATAAAAATATCTATCGTACTATCCGAATCAAGGAAGCCAAAGGTTACATGTTCCGGGATCGTCAATCCACTATCAGTAAAGATGCCATTACCATTGTTCAGATATATTTTGTCTGGTTGCTCATAATAAGTCACATGTACATCTATATTATGATCACCATTAACATCAAGTAAAGTAATCCCATTCCCACTAAAAAGCGAATCGCCCAGATCCTGTCCGCTGTCGGTAAAACTGCCCGCACCATCATTGAAGTAGATTTTACTTTTATGGGAATAATTTGCACAGGCAATAAACAAATCAAGATCCTCATCTCCATCCAGGTCGCCAATACCAATTCCATGTCCCCATTCAGTTAATTTCTGACCTGAATCAGTAAAATAACCGGTGCCATCATTCAGCCAGACAGAGCAATTATTTTCACCCATGTTTGCCCAAACGGCATCAATATCGCCATCACTATCTAAATCTCCAAGGGTAATTTGAAATGTACTGGAAGGCTGAAAGCTCTGTGGACTTCTCACAAATGATAATTCACCTGGAGGATTTGGTGCCGGTTCTTCATCTTCGGAACAATGTACTGATATGATTATCAAAACAAAATTTATGAGACAGAGGGTCATAAATGATATCAATTTAAACTTATTCATTTAATTTATCTCTATTTTACTATTTATCACTTTGTCTTAAACATGCATTGTAATTTAGGAATATTCAGGTTTTCCGACCTTTCCGATAAAAATGATAGCCCCTGTTGAATTCTCTTTAATAAGGTAAAGAAAGGGTTTATCTGCTTTGAAATAGATTGGACTACCCCCTCCGTTGCTACTTGTATATTTAATTTCTACAATGGTGGCTGCCGCTGCTTCAGTACCTTCTTCCTGCACATCAATGAAAGTCTGGTGAATCACCCTGGAAATAAACAGCCCTCCGGCAGGATTGATCCTGGTGAAATCTGCTCCTCCTGAGAAAGCCACGCCAAGCCCAAGGTTAATCAGAGGATCATTCAGGAGTTTCTTAAACTCATATTTAAACTTTGGTAAATCGACCTGGACGCCTGTGAGACTTGAATTATTGAACCATGAATCCCAGTATACATCATCCAGTTTTGCAACCAGGTCTGACAATGCAGTTCCAGGTGACGGGAGCATCACCACCATGCTGAAAGTACTGTCTCCATATGGAAGTTCAACTGCAGTGAAATCTTCATTTGAAGTATAGGCAAAATTACCGGTAACGCGCATATAATCGACCTTGTGTTTGGTTCCCTCTGCAAGGTTGAAATCTCCTTCGTAAGTATCCTCTTTTTCAAACTCATATTTCCATGTTGCATTGAAATAAATGGCATTGATGAGGTACATCACAGCATCAGGAGGGATGAAATCCAGCATATCCTGGATTTTATCGTTTGTTTTATCTTCGATCCATTGATTGATTATCTCAACGGTTTGTGGATCGCTAAAATCAATTTCCTTCACTTCGGCATCAAAATAATCCTTGTTGGTCTGTATGAATTCTGACAATACTGAGAATCCCAGTCGGTACCAGATACTATTGGCTATTGAGAATTCGACCTGTTTATCGAGATGCACCAGTTGATCCATCAGGTCTTTGTAACTCTCATTGACTTCTTCTTTGGTCAGATCCCCAAAATGGAGGACATCGTGAAAAGCCTCAAGAGTGGTTCCTTCAGCTCCATTGTAAGTCATACCCAGGGCATAGGATACACTCAGGGGAGAGATCATAATATTGTCCTCTTCACATAAGGTATACACCTCCCTGAATATTTCGAAGCCAAAAGCCTGATCGGCCTTAATGATTTCCAGGGCCTTCTTATTAAGGATTATTTTAGGGATTTCCTCATCAATTGGCCCGGATGACCCTGATTCCTCGCAGGAAGGAATGGTAATTACTGAAATCAGGATGAGTGTTATAAAAGAGATATATCTTTTCATGGTGTTATTATTTTTTTGTATTACATAATAGAGATGCAGAATTTACAATTGTGGTTGCTTCAATACGCAATAAATATACAATCCGGCTTTGTGAATGAACCTTCTCTGAAAGTAATCACAGGATATGGGATAGTTGTTATAGCGGTAATAATACACGCCTGTTTTTCTGCCGGTCCGGCAGGCAGGCGGCAGAACTTGTTCAACCCCTATCCAGGGGTTGTGATCTGTTTCGGCATCTTTACCCGGCATTTCGTACCGGGTTATTTATAGTTGGACCCCCTCCGGGGGGTCTCAAACCCTGTACCTTGTTTTATCCGCCGTAACGCGGTGAAGGCCGACACCTTGCATCCTGTATTGCACCCTTTTAATTGATTTAAGATTAATGATTAACGATTTTTGATTTAAGAAGTTTTTATTACTTCAAAAATCTTAGATCGTTAAATGCTATGCATTCGCGAGCAGTTGGTGTCTGTGGCCTTAAGCGAGCGAGCAATCTTCAATCATAATTCTATTCTTCCTTAGCCTTAGCCTCAGCCTCAGCCTTCCCTTAACTGATAACTGACAACCAACAACAGACGACCATATTCCCTTTTTCCTTTTAACTTTTCCCTTTTTCCTTGCCTGTGGATAACTATTTGATTTTTAATTTAAATTACCATAATTTTATTTATCCAAATCCGGTCTCAAATCCCTGCACCCATGACAATCTGGTCCGCTGAAATTAAAGAACTTGAAATCTTGTACAGCTCTCTGCAAGGCCAACTTCCTGAATTGGAAAAGGAACTGGGACACCTGATCAAAACAGATGATGAGAACGTTGCATTGCTATATTCAAGAAGATGCCTGGAGATCATCATAACTGATCTTTGCGAATCTGAACTGAAAAGACCGCGCAAAACTGAACCCTTAAAAGGTATTATTGATAAGATGAACCGGGAAGAAAAGGTGCCCTCTCATATCATTACCTCCATGCACAGCCTGAACAGCATGTCAACATTCGGCACCCACCCCAAATAGTTTGATCCTGAACAGGTACGGCCGGGTTTAATTAATTTGTCAACTATCATTAAGTGGTATCTCAAATATAAGCATATTGAAATTACGGAAATTATACATCACCCTGAATTGGAATCAGCAACTAGA
This sequence comes from uncultured Bacteroides sp., assembly GCA_964527875.1. Classification (GTDB taxonomy): domain Bacteria; phylum Bacteroidota; class Bacteroidia; order Bacteroidales; family SM23-62; genus LJUQ01. The sequence goes on from CAZGOR010000080.1 coordinate 3,831, forward strand.
GTGAGCAGCAGGGAATATAAGGTAAAAAAATATATGGGAAGAACTTTAAACCTTAAATTCAATAAATCGCTTTCTTACTTTTTAATTGCAATGCTCTGTATTGCTCTTGTGGCCATAATTGTTTTAAAGATTAAACAAAAACGGGAAATTCAATGGGCTTTAAATAATGAATTACCCTTATTAAAGAATGAAATCAAGCAAGTGCATGATGTTGACGGAGATAAAAATTGGAGTGTTTACTTTAAAGCACTGGATCTTAAAAATGTATTAAAAGATAATCATGACTTGTCCAAGTTATGGGCTGACATTACAATTCCTATTACAATAAATACTGATCCACCTGGCGCAAAGGTTTATGCCAAACCCTGTTCAAAACCCGGTACATCATGGTATTTAATTGGAAAAACACCAATAAGTAAATTTCCATTTCCGAAAGGTTTATCCAGAATAATAATTGAGAAAACTGAATTTAAGACACTATATGATGTTTTTTGTAGACGGGTCTATGGAAGTTTTGAAGGCGACACACTTCAATATCAATTTTTTAATAAGAGTGAAATTCCCGAAGATATGGTTTATGCAACTGATCATAAAGGTGGATCGCACTCTCTTTTTATAAGTAACTTTTGGATTGACCGTTACGAAGTAACCAATAAACAATACAAAACATTTCTGGATTCTGGCGGTTATACCAATCCCGGCTATTGGGAATTCCCGTTTATTATTGAAGATGATACAATAAATTTCAGTGATGCAAAGAAGAGATTCATGGATAAAACAGGATGGGTCGGACCGGCTAACTGGGAGATGGGTGATTTTCCAACAGGAGAAGGCGATTTGCCAGTGATGGGTATTAGTTGGTATGAAGCAGCGGCATATGCCAAATTTGTCAACAAGTCTCTTCCCACTCTTTATCATTGGCAGTATGCATCGGAAGTCGATGCAGCCTCAGAGATTGTAAAGTTTGGCAATTTCAATAAAAAAGGTCCCGTTGAGAAAGGAACCTATAATAGTATGACGAGATTCGGAACTTTTAATTTGCCCGGAAATATAAGTGAATGGGTTTTTAATTCAAGCGGTAATAATCGTTTCAGAATTGGTGGTAATTATAAAGAACCTGATTATTTGTAGTATGAATTTACAAGTTTCTCCCTGGGATCGTAATGAACTTACCGGATTTCGATGTATTAAATATATTGATGACACCTTAAAACAGCAATTAACAAGAAATTTCAATTTTGCGTATCGGGATTATAGCAATTTACAGCCTGTTCCAGATGAAATTTTCCAGGTATATAAGAAGCTTTTTGAATTTAAAGGGGCTGATTTAAATCCAACTGTTACTTCAAAAAGCGAAACCGAAGACTGGATCCAGGAGATTATTTCAATAGATGTTCCGTATGAAGATGCTCCATTGAAAATTTTACTCTTCCTACCCGTGAATTATAAACCACCATACCAATCAATAGTTTATGTTCCGGGTCTAGGTGTTGTTTATTCAAGCACTGTGGACGATATGAATGTTGAAGGTGGTGTTGACTTTTTCTTAAAAAGCGGTAGGGCAGTTATCTGGCCGGTTTACTATTCAATTTACGGTAGGGGTGAAATCAGACCGATAAATTTATACACCTGGAAACAGGTCCATAAAAATATCATGACAGATTTCCAGATTGTCTGTGATTATTTACAAACCCGTAACGATATAGATTCTGAAAGGATGGCTTATTATGGTTTGAGCTGGGGTGGTGCTCTTGCAACTTATATACTTGCCATTGAAGAAAGGATTAAACTTGGGATCCTTGCTTTATTTGGGATTCAATCCATTGAAAAGTACGGTTTTTAACCGGACTCTTTAAACATATAAAAACAAAAAATATGAAACACAACCGAATTCTATTTATTTTCGTGGCTATCTGGGCCCTGTTTTTATCGGTTACTTTACTTACATGTGTACAAACAACCGAAATAAAAGGGCTTTTAAGAGTAAGCGACAAAAATCCGCGATACTTTACTGATAACTCAGGTAAAGCAGTCTACTTCACCGGTTCCCATACCTGGAATAACCTGGTTGATATGACAACCGACACTTCACCGGAAAAATTTGATTATCCGGAATATATCCGGTGGATGCAAAGCCTGAATCACAATTTTATACGCCTATGGACATGGGAGTTGCTCAACTGGGATACCCAGGGAAACAGGGAAAGCGAACCTAAAAAACATACTGTTGCCCCTCATCCATGGTTGCGTACGGGGCCGGGCAAGGCGCTGGATGGCCAACCGAAATTTGATCTGAATCGGTTTGATCCTGAATATTTTGCACGTCTCGAGGAAAGGGTAAAAATGGCGTATGATGCTGGTATCTATGTGTCCGTCATGTTGTTTGAGGGATGGGGACTGCAATTTTCGCCGGGAGCCTTTGAAAATCATCCTTTTCACCCGGAGAATAATATCAATGGAATAAACGGTGATGCTAACGGGGATAGTTCAGGAGTTGAAATACACACCCTGGGAAATGAAGAAATTCTTTCGATTCAGGAGGCATATGTTAAACATGTTATCGACAGGGTCAATCAATTCGATAATGTGCTGTATGAGATATCCAATGAAAATCACCCGCCATCAATAGCCTGGCAATACCACATGATCAATTTCATCAAGGATTATGAGAAAGAATTGCCGAAGCAGCATCCTGTGGGTATGACATTTCAATACAGGGGAGGCAGTAACCAGACCCTGTTTGATAGTCCGGCAGACTGGATCTCTCCCAATCCGGAGGGTGGTTATCGGGATAATCCGCCGCCAGCAGATGGTTCGAAAGTCATTCTCACGGATACGGATCATCTGTGGGGAATCGGCGGAAACCAGTCATGGGTATGGAAAAGTTTTCTCCGCGGGCTCAATCCCCTGTTTATGGATCCATACCATTGCAAGGTATTGTCAAGATCCTGTGATCCTGTATGGATGGACTCAATACGGGTAAGTCTGGGTTATACTCGCATGCTGGCAGACCGCATGGATCTTCTGTCAATGCTCCCCCTGCCCGACCTGGCATCCTCTACCTATTGCCTTGCAAACAGAGGTTCGGAATATCTTGTATACCTTCCCGATGGTAATGAGGTGGTGGTAAATCTTGAGGATGCCCCCGGCTCTTTCCAGGCAGAATGGTTTAATCCAAACACAGGGGAATTTACACAATCAGGGAGTATTGAAGGGGGCGGGAAAGTGTCATTGAAATCCCCATATGAAGGGATAGGGGTGATGTTGTATTTGAGGAAGGAGGATTGAATTCGAAAATTTTATCCCTCTTCAGGAGGGTTAAAAAAATCATTTGAATTTTATTTCTCGCAGATAAGCGCAGATAAATTTGCTGATTAGCGCAGATATGATATATTGTATTTTGGCAATCTGCGATTATCTGCGAGAAGCCTTTAAAAACTTTTGGAAAAACCGAAAACCTACAACCACTCCCAAACTCACACCCACACCCAGACACACCAATTTACAAATATACCAATTTACCAATTTACTATTTATCCTCAGCCTTCTTCTGCAAACCTGCAACCTGTACCCTGTTATACCAGTCCCTAGCTCCCGGTACCCGGCATTCCCCTGATCGTTTCCACCCAATGCATCGCCTTTACCCCCGTCCCGTCGGCAATCTGATGCCGGCAGCTGAAACCGCAGGCCACAACAGCCGTTCCGTTTTTGCGGTTCCGGATGGCAGGAAACAACCGGTCGTTACCAACCTTTATTGACATATCATAATGCTCTTTCTCATAACCAAAAGAGCCGGCCATGCCGCAGCAGCCTGAGTCAATGATTTCAAAAGATAATCCGGGAACACGGGACAGCAGGTCTTTCATCGCATCTGTGCCGTAAAGCGATTTCTGGTGGCAATGGCCGTGGATGAGTATATTATCGAAGGCAGATGTAAAGTCACAGGTGCAGTTACCATCAGCGACCTCTCTGGCAAGGAACACATCGATCATCATCACATTCTCTTTGATTGATCGACCAAGCTCTTCATCATCGATAAGGTCCGGCAGGTCGTCAGTCAGCGCTGATGCGCAACCCGGTTCACAGACGACTATTTTGTGTCCCTGTTCAATATATTTCTGAAGATTACGCAATGTTTTTTCACCTTCTTTTTTAGCTTTTCTCAGAAAGCCATGAGAGATCCTGGGTCGCTGGCAGCAGCCGGCATTGGCGAGTATTACCTCGTACCCGCACGATTCCAGCAGTTCAACAGCGGATATCCCCACATTCGGTTGATGAAAGTTCATATAGGTATCATCAAACAGCACTACTTTTTTGCTGAACTGACCGTTGGATTTATGATTTTTTGCAAACCATTTCTTAAAAGGATGCCGTGCATATGCAGGCAGGATACGGCGGCTGTCAACCCCGACAAACCATTCAAGGATTTTCCGGAACAGAAGAGATCTCTGGATTGTGTTAACGACAGGTGCTTTCCAGCCGGCCATTCTGGATGCCATAATTGTGGATCTGGCAATGAATCTATCCCGCAATGGTACACCATGAGCATCCATATATTTCTGGAGGAATTCGCTTTTTAACCTGGTCATGTCTACATTGCTCGGACACTCGGATTTGCAGCTTTTACATGAAAGGCACAGGTCCATAATCTTGTAGAGTCTTTTACTTGTAATTCCTTCAGGGCCGAGTTGGCCGGTCATAGCCAGGCGAAGTGCATTGGCGCGTCCCCTTGTCGAATGCTCCTCATCGCGCGTTGCCCGGTAAGACGGACACATGGTACCGGAAAGATTCTGCCGGCAAACGCTGTTGCCATTGCACATCTCAACAGCACGGGCGAAATCCATTTCTTCACGATAATGGTAGAAAGTTGGGATGACGGGCGTTTGATAATCAGCGCCATATCGAAGATTATGATCCATCGGTTCGGGATCAATAATGACTCCCGGATTCATCATACCGGCAGGATCAAATAATTTTTTAACTTCTCTGAATGCATTGTACACGATGGGGCCAAAATACATTTCGAGGAACGGACTCCGGATCCTGCCATCGCCGTGTTCACCGCAGATGGAACCGCCATATTTTTTTACCAGTCCGTGTGCAAATTCTGCAATCTCCTTCATATAGTTGATATCCTGCTGATTTTTTAGATTCAGTACGGGGCGGATATGGATCTCCCCGACACTGGCATGCGCATACATGTCTACCGGAACTTCCCGGTCCCTGCAGAATTTGAGTATCTGGTCTACATATTCCGGCAGAACATCAAGCGGTACAGCAGAATCTTCAATAAACGGAATAGGTTTGCGGTCGCCCTTTACACCAAGCAGCAGTCCCAATCCGTTTTTTCTCACATCCCATACTTCAGCTTGCCTGGCAGGTTCTGAAATAACCGGCCAGTAATAGCCCAGCTTCTGTTTTTGCATATCTTCAGCAAGGGCATTGGCTTTGTTTTCAGCTTCATCCTTTGTATTGCCGAAAAACTCGATGATCAGCATACCTTTCGGATCACCTTTGATGAATCCGCATAATGGTGCAATGCTGAGATTTTTCCTGGCCATCATGACTACCGCCTCATCCATGATCTCGATAGCTGAAGGTTGATATTTGAGGATCGGGGTGACTGACCGGACAGCTGCAAGCAGGTCGTCGAAATGTACGACACACAGGGTCTTGAACTTTGGTAATGGCTCAAGGCTGAGTTTTGCTTCAAGTACGATTCCCAGTGTTCCCTCACTTCCTGTGAAAAGTTTGGAAAGATTCCACTTATCTGTATTGACAAAAGAATCGAGATTATATCCCTGAACCCGGCGCATGATCTTTGGATATTGCTTTATTATTTCTTCCTGGTTATTCCCGATATTTTTTTTCAAACCGTCAATGATCTCCCCTTCACGGTCATTAAAACTTATTTTTCCCTGTTTATGTCCGTTGATTGAAAATTCTTTACAGTTGAGAATCGTTCCATCGGATAACAGGGCTTTGATCTCAAGCACGTGGCTGATGGTTAAACCATATAAGATACTTTTGGTTCCCCCGGCATTGTTCCCGATCATGCCCCCGATGGTTGCACGGCTGCTGGTGGCAGGGTCAGGGGCAAAATGGAGGTTGTAGGGAGCCAGTACAGCATTCAGTTCATCAAGGATAACACCTGGCTGAACGCGGACCCATCTTTCCCTTACATTCATTTCGAGAATACTGTTCATGTATTTTGAAAAGTCGATGATCAGGGAAGAGCCTGCAGCCTGTCCGCCCAGACTTGTTCCTCCTCCACGCGGAAGCATACTGACACCATATCCGGATGCGATTTTTACAATGGAAATCACATCATTGGCATCCCGTGGCAATACCACACCAATGGGTTTAATCTGGAAAATACTGGCATCCGTTGAATAAATTCCCAGGGTATATTCATCAAATGTGACTTCACCTTTAATGTTTTTTCTCAGGTCATTCTCAAATTGTTGTAACTGCTCTTTTTCCATAATTCAATAAATAATTTGAATTTATCCTTACCCAAAGGCGAGAATGTAAAGATAATATCATTTCAGATTCCTGTATGCTGGTCTCTCAATTATTGGTGTAAATGATTCTTAAATGCTGGAATAAAGCAAATATTTCATCACACTTTTTTCACAGACTCAGACCCTTGAAAATAATTATAAAGTTATTAAAGGCTTCTCGCAGATTTACGCAGATTAAATCGCTGATTCACGCAGATATGGCATACTTTATTTTAGCAATCTGTGATTATCTGTGGATTTATCTGCGAGAAATAAATATGAAGGATATTATCTTATATACTATTTACATTAACAAACCTATTCTTTCCTTATATGAATTTTTATTCCTGATTTGATCGATTTGAATAATAGTGGGTCACCTGTAATATGTCCAAATATATTAACCGGGCTGTATGCCCTTGGCTTATCGGTCTTGCTGACTGGTGTAGGGCCGAAGAATATGCAGAATGCATCCCCCACAGGCCAGTATCCAAGATCACCTACCTCAACCTCTTCTTTGGCTTCGGGTTCCTGTTCTAAATGTACCGGAATGGTGAAATAGATCTCATCTCCCCAACGATTGGCCGGACCGGAAAATGGAAGCGCATCAAATATGGCCTGAGCTGTGGATGTGTCGTTCAGTTCAGCTTCGATTATAATTTCGTTTGCTTCAATAAGTATTATTCTCATATGATATATTATTATTTGAATCTTGAACCACAGTGAAATACGCTCCTTCCGTGTGAAATATTTTCGTGCCTCAAATTTTACCCTGTGAAATACGAAGCAATTTTGCAAGCAAAATTATTTCACAGGGCGAACAGGGCAAGCGTCGCATTTCACGTGGTAAACCTTGAACTTTGAACCTTGCAACCCCGCTACCTTGCAATCCTGCTATCCTGTAACCTTGTAACATTTCAACCTTCCACACTCATACCCTCATCCCCACACTCCCTTAGCTTTAGCCTTAGCCTTCTTTTCTTCCCCTGTAACCAAACATTTTTATCCTTCTAAAAATAAAGGAAAATTGGAATATCTTTTCTAATTTGGATCTTTTATTATGCAATTTTAATCACAGAGTTCTTACAGAAAGGAAGGAGGGTCACCGGGTATTTTTCTTTGGCCACCCGATATGATGATTCTATAAACTCAATGGTTTTTGTATTTTTATCTGAAGTTTTTATCATATCAAAACACTGATTTAATATGAATTATAAAACATTGGGTAAAACCGGATTTGAAATTTCTGAAATATCCCTTGGTACATGGCAACTGGGAGGCAAATGGGGATCGGAGTTTGACTCTAAAAATGCGGAACAAATCCTTAAAACAGCAGTGGATGATGGAGTAAATTTCTTCGATACGGCGGATGTATATTCTGATGGTGAAAGTGAAAAAGCCATTGGCAGGTTTCTTAAGTCAAAGATAAAAGACAGGATATATGTTGCCACAAAATGCGGCAGGAGGTTAAGTCCACATACAAGTGAGGCATATACTCCTGAGGCTCTTCTTGGATTTGTGGAGGACAGCCTGCGCAATTTACAGGTTGAGGCAATTGACCTGATACAGCTGCACTGTCCGCCTACTGAAGTATATTACAGGCCTGAGATCTTTGGACTTTTCGAAAAGTTAAAACAGGAAGGCAAAATTCTGAACATGGGTGTAAGTGTGGAAAAGGTGGAAGAGGCCATAAAGGCGATCGAATATCCGAATGTCACCACGGTACAGATTATTTATAATATTTTCAGGCAGCGTCCGGCAGAGTTATTTTTTGAACTGGCATGGCAGAAAGATGTCGGGATCATCATCAGGATTCCTCTTGCCAGCGGATTGTTGACCGGTCTATATACAACGAAGACAAAGTTCGAAGAAGGTGACCACAGAAATTTCAACAGGGAAGGAAAATTTTTTGATAAGGGGGAAACGTTTTCAGGGATTGATTATAAAACAGGGCTCAAAGCTGTGGAGAGAATAAAAGCCATTTTTAATTTTCCTGATAATCTTGCACCTTATGCAT
>CAZGOR010000081.1:0-12335 GCA_964527875.1 uncultured Bacteroides sp.
TTTCAAATTCAGTCTTAACCACCTTTTTATGCAGGGAAGTAAAATCTTTAGCAGATTTCAGAATGATAACAATAAAATAACGTAACCTGGTTCCCTTCCCTCCCAGTCCTGTTGAAATAAATATTTGATTTTCACCAAGAAGTTTGCTTTCCAGAAGCATACGGCTTTCCTGTAAGGCAAGAATAGCCCAGGATTTCAGATTCATCTCCTGTGACTTAATATATTTCTCAATTGTACGATAAGCTTCCACATCCTCAATCGAGGCAAGTTCGGCAAACCTCCTCTTCCTTATATCTTCGGTAAGATCGTGATTAAAGATATCGTCTTTATTTTTTATGATAGTTTCCGGATCCAGGTCATTTTTAATTTTTTTGGAATATTCAAAATACTCCATCTGAAGACCAATGTCTATTTTCTCTTCCAAAATATTAAGATTTCCAGGCATCTCACCCAGTATTCCCCTGATTTTATCATAAATATTTTCACTTTCCATGATTACCTGGATTCTTTCATTATTATTAAACGTATGAATTTATTATTTATTAACCGTAAAAATGATGATTTATTTAAATAATTAAGAGATTTTTGGGAATGCCACTCCCAAAGTTATGAGAGGATTTGTCACACACCTTCTGAAAATGCATTTTATCAAGTCTACGGGTTAATATATTGTTGATTGTTACGGACTTACCCTCTCCCCCTTTTGATTCCCTCTCTCCCGCGAGCTACGCTATATACATAAGTCGAATGATATTTATAATTTATTAGATGTCACTATTAAAAGCCAAGCTATAAAAGTAATATCACCGGTTATTGTGTCCCTGCTGAAGCCGAGCTCTACAAGTCATATCCCAAATTAATAAATGTTTAGACTAAAGTCGAACCTGCGTTAGAATAAATATTGATTATGGTCGGGGGTGTTTCACAACTATATTTAACCGCTAAGTTCTCAAAGGATGCGCAAAATTGCCTGCAGGCAGGTTTGCGAACTTAGCACATCCTTTGCGCACTTTTCGGTTAAGCATTTCTATAATTTATGACACAGTCCCTACAAAGAATTCAATTTTAATAATATATATTTAGTACATCCTTATGACTTATTGGTTTAATGGCTAAAATATTACTTATCAGAACAGACTCAATCTTTCATGCCGTTAAAACATACTCATACTGGATAAATTTTTTTATTTTTAACAGACAATTAAGTTCATTACTATCATTAATAAGAATATTATGGGAATCATCAATTCCATCAAAGAACGGGCGGATGAACTGATTGCCCGTGGATATGAAACAGACGTTGGAAAATATATCAGTGAAGGTTTCAGGATTTTCGAAAAGGATATGGGTAATTTTATTGGGTATACTGTCCTTTACTTCTTGATCAGTTTTGCATCAGGCTTTATTCCTTTTGCCCCACTTTTATTACTGGGTCCGCTAACTGCCGGCTTTTTCATTGTTGCCCGAAAGATCAGAAAGGGTGAGGCACATGACTTTGGTACATTCTGGAAGGGATTTGATTATTTTGTACCATTATTGTTGTATACTCTTATTAGCAGCATTTTAGGATTCGTGGCCTTCCTTGCACTTATCATTCCTGGCATTTATCTCGCTGTTGCATGGTCCTTTGCCATACCATTTATCATTTTTGCTAATATGGAATTCTGGGACGGTATGGAATACAGCCGGAGACTTATCACAAAAAAGTGGTGGAATATTTTCGGACTGCTAATTGTCATATTTTTTATTAATCTGGTTGGGGCACTTGCATTTTTTATAGGTTTATTATTTACCGTACCAATTACATATTGTGCACTTTACGCCGCCTTTGAAGATATTGTTGGCACTGATGAATAAATATTGATTGTTAATGATATGGCAGATATTTTGCTTGTTATTCTCGGTGGTGCATTAATGATCCTTGGTTTATTGGGTTGTGTACTTCCTGTAATTCCTGGTCCGCCGGTGAGTTTTGTGGGATTACTTTTGTTACATTTCACAAAGTTCGCTGATTTCAGTTACACATTTCTTCTTCTCTGGGGTTCTGTAGCCATCATTGTAACCGTTCTCGATTATATCGTTCCTATCTGGGGAACAAAGAAATTAGGAGGGTCAAAATCAGGTATGTGGGGAGCTGGTATTGGTCTGGTACTTGGATTGATCTTTTTTCCGCCCATTGGAATCCTTATCGGGCCTTTTGCCGGTGCTGTTATCGGTGAAGCTTTAACCGGCAAGGATGCACCATCCTCCTTCAGGGCAGGTCTGGGATCATTTCTCGGCCTTCTGATGGGTATAGGAATAAAATTAGCAGCCTCAATTATGATGACATTCTATTTTATCAGAGAATTTTTTCGCTGATAGAATAAATTGATTTTTTAGTTTCTGACAATTATTCCGGCTCATAACCTTTTCTTGAATGAGCCTTGGATACAACAAGGTTTCGTCCGCCAACCACACGCCTGTTACATTCATTAATGGCTAGCTCTTCCTGCTCGTCATTCTCCATCTCAATGAAAGCGAAGCCTTTAGAACGTCCGGAAAATTTATCAGCAACAATTTTTATACTGACAATACTACCGTATTCCTGAAACACTTCCTTAAGATCATCTTCCTTGAGACTATATGGAATATTACCAACATAAATTGTCATTTTGAAAATGCTGGTTAGATAATTTAATACAAGTTACTAATTTATTCCCTATAAAGTCAAGTTTAAAGTTGATTCTTTTCATCCGATCAATCACCAAGAGTTGCTACCATTACGGCTTTAATAGTATGTACACGGTTTTCAGACTGTTCAAAAACGACAGAGGCATCGGATTCGAAAATATCATCTGTTACTTCCATACCATCGATATTGAATTTTCTGAAGATCTCCTCTCCCACTTTCGTGTCCCTGTTATGAAAAGAAGGAAGGCAATGAAGAAATTTTACATTCGTATTACCTGTAATTTCCATCACTTTCTTGTTAATCTGGTATGGTTTAAGCAAACGAATCCTTTTTTCCCAGACATCTTCCGGCTCACCCATTGATACCCAGACGTCGGTATATAGAAAATCGGCACCTTTAACAGCTTCCTGAAGGTTGTCAGTAATCAGAAGTCTGGCCCCTGTCACAGAAGCAATCTCTTTTGCTTTACTGACAAGTGAGGCAGCAGGTTGTAAATCTACTGATGCAGCTGCCCTGAAATCCATACCCATTTGAGCAGCCCCGATCAATAAGGAATTTCCCACATTATTCCTGGCATCACCCGAATAACAAAAACTGATTTCATTCAAAGGTTTATTTGAATGCTCCATCATGGTCATAAAATCAGCAAGTACCTGTGTCGGGTGAAATTCATCTGTAAGGCCATTCCATACAGGTACACCGGCATATTCCGCAAGCGTTTCTACCAACACCTGGCCAAATCCACGGTATTCTATCCCATCATACATTCTTCCGAGCACTCTGGCTGTGTCTTTCATTGATTCCTTATGTCCGATCTGTGTTCCACCCGGACCAAGATAACTAACCTGTGCTCCCTGGTCAAAGGCCGCAACTTCAAAAGCACAACGTGTCCTGGTTGATGTTTTTTCAAAGATCAAGGCGATATTCTTTCCTTTTAGCCGTTTTTCTTCAGTACCTGAATATTTAGCCCTTTTCAGATCAAAGGAAAGGTCAAGAAGGAATTTTATTTCTTCAGTTGTAAAATCAAGCAGTTTTAAAAAACTTCTTTTTTTGAGATTTACAGGCATCGTAATGAGATTTTAATATTTAAACATTGTTATTTTTGTGCCATATTTCTTATTTTCCAGCCTGGTAGCCTCAGTAATCACACCTTTCTTCCCTCCCTGTTTCACAAATTGCAGGCAAGCTCTTATTTTAGGAGCCATGCTACCTTCTGCAAACTGGCCCTCTTCAAGATATCTCATGGCATCTTCATAATTAAGGAACTCAACGATTTGCTGATTTGGTTGCTTATAATTAAGATAAACATAATCAACATCGGTAAGAATATAAAATTCATCTGCTCTTATCCTGGCAGCCATCAAAGCAGATGCAAGATCTTTATCGACAACAACCTCAGCCGGTCTTACATCCTTTTTTTCATCTATATATACCGGCACCCCACCTCCACCAGCAGCAATAACAATGGTCCCCTGCCTTGCAAGTGTTCTTATAACTTTTTCATTAATGATCTTTACCGGAATGGGTGAAGGTACAACTCGTCTCCAGCCCTTAATATCCTTTATCTCCTCTTTAAAAATCCAACCTTTTTCCCTTATAAGTTTATCCGCTTGCTCTCTATCATAGATCTTGCCAATCCTTTTCACCGGCTCATGAAAAGCCGGATCTGTCTGATCTACAACCGTCATGGTGACAAGTGTGACAACTTCTTTATCAATATGATGTTTTTTCAATACATTACGAAGCATACGCTCAATCATATAACCAATCCCTCCCTGTGAGTCAGCCACACATATATCAACAGGCATTTGCGGTATATTGTATAATTGTTCTCCTGCATCATTGCGCAACAGAATATTACCTACCTGTGGACCGTTGCCATGGGTAATTACCAGATCGTAACCAGCCCGAATCAGGAAAATCAAATTTTCTAATGTATCCGTTGTATTCTTTTCCTGCTGTTCTATTGTACCTTCCTGATCATCCCTTAACAATGCATTGCCCCCAAAAGCAACAACTGCAAGTTTTTTCATCTGAATTTTAATAAATGTCTAAAAGGAAATACAAAACTATGAAATATATTGTATTCCAGCTATATAAATTGTTAAACTGTTCGTGATGCTAACATTTTGTAAACTGAAGGTGCAACAAAATGTTTTAGCCGAATCCCGACAAGTCTGGAATAGCGCAGCGTATCGGGGTTAAATCGTCGAATTGTTAATCTTCTTCCAGTCGAATATTAATAACCATTTAACCATTCAACCATTTAACCATTTAATTAAATTATGTTGTTATCTTTACGGAGATTAAGTATTGTTTACTGTGAGATACATTTTTTCAAGATACATGATCATCTGCATGCTTCTGGTTGTAGCGTTTTCCTGCAGAAAAGGGTCACATGAAGCAAAATCAGATGAAGGCACTATTGAATATCGCATCATTTATCCGGATGATAAAATTGGCAGCGTATCACCCAGTCTTCTTCCCCAAACTATGGAAGTGAAATTCAAAAAAGACAAACTGAAAAATACAATTGAGGGAGCTATGGGTTTTTTCAGCCTGATAAATATTACTGATCTGGATGAAATGACCAATGCAACATTTCTGAAGTTTATTGATAAAAAATACGTATACAAAGGTCAAAAAAAAGAACAACCATATATAATGACGCCACTGGAAGGAATGAAAATTACATTTACGGACGAAACAAAAGAGATTATTGGATTGACAGGTAAAAAGGCCATTGTTTTTTTTCCGGGGACTGACAATGATAGTTTTCCGATCTATTATACAACTGAAATCAATGTTAAAAATCCAAATATCACCAGTCCTTATAAAGATATTCCCGGTGTGCTTCTTGAATTCCGGGCTAATCTTGGTCAATCGGAGATTCATATGGTAGCTGAAAAATACAAACCTGAATACCTCCCTGATAAAGAATTCAATTTCCCCCGCAATTACAGAGAGATCAGCAAACAGGATATGGAAAAAATTCTAAATGCGTTGCTTGAATAACATTATTTTTATGGTAATTTTTTGCTGATTCAATTAATTTTGCATGACAGGCATTTTGTTTATTGATGAGTCTATCATCAGAACCTATGACAAAAAAGCAAGAACAAAAAAACAAAACAACATCGATAACCAGGGATGAACGAATAAAAACGATCCTGGGAGTGTTTCTGATCCTGTTTTCATTATACAGTTTTATAGTATTTATTTCTTTTCTTTTCACCTGGAAAACAGATCAGAGTTTCAACTGGTCGGATGTTTTTTCAGGACCTGACGTCACCGTTGAGAATTGGGGAGGTAAGTTTGGTGCATGGCTTTCTAACCTGTTTATCAACAAATGGTTTGGAATTGCTTCCTTATGCCTGCCATTTATTATCCTTGTCAGCGGTTTCCGCCTCCTGAAGATCAGGCTTCTTCCTCTTGGTAAGCTGATCAGGTCAGGATTAGTTGCAACCATCCTTTTTTCAGTTATATTAGGATTTATTTTTAGTGATACGAACGGATACCTGGGCAGCGGACTCGGAGGCGGACATGGTTATTTCCTGAGCAAATGGCTGATTTCTTTCCTCGGAACGACGGGTACTGCTTTTCTCCTGTTTGTTGTGCTTTTAGCATTCATTATTTTTACATCCAGCAGATCATTGGATTGGATGAAATCGTTATTTATAAAACATCCAAAAGATGACCTGTATCCGGGATCATCAACCATTTCTGAAGATATTAAATCTGAAAAAGAATCCGATGATTCTGCAGAAGCAAAAACAAAGGATGAACTTTTAGATTTTCAGACAAAGCCAGTCGGAGCCGAGAAAGATACTGCCGATCAGTCTGCGTATCAAGATGCTGATGAAGATGGAGTTGAGATGACAGTTGAGCAGAAAAGAGACAGTGACACCTATACTGGCAGGATTGATCCCGGACGTTTGGAGAATTTCGACCCTACACTCGAACTTTCCGGTTATCAATTCCCTCCCCTGGATCTCTTAACTGATTATAAGTCCGAAAACTCTGTGGTAAGTGAAGAAGAACTGATCAGCAATAAGAACAACATCGTTGAAACACTGGGCAATTACAAGATTCATATCGATAAAATCAAAGCCACAATCGGACCCACTGTTACACTTTATGAAATTGTTCCTGCACCGGGTGTAAGAATATCCAAGATCAAGAACCTTGAAGACGACATTGCACTAAGTCTTTCTGCACTGGGAATCAGGATAATAGCTCCAATTCCCGGGCGCGGGACCATTGGCATTGAAGTACCCAACAGCAAACCAGAGATTGTATCTATGAAATCCATTATTGGTTCCCGTTCTTTCCAGGAATCAAAATTTGAATTACCGGTTGGACTGGGCAAGACCATATCAAACGATCCTTTTATTGTCGATCTGACGAAAATGCCCCATATACTTATCGCAGGTGCCACAGGACAGGGAAAATCAGTAGGATTAAACGCCGTCATAACCTCTATTCTTTATACAAAACATCCTGCTCAGGTTAAATTTGTAATGGTTGATCCCAAAAAAGTAGAACTTTCACTTTACAATAAAATTGAGAAGTACTACCTCGCTAAATTGCCGGATGCAGAAGAACCGATTATTACGGACACTAAACAGGTAGTCATGACCTTACATTCTCTTATCGCTGAAATGGAAGACCGTTATGATCTGATGAGAAGTGCAAAAGTCAGGGATGTTAAGGAATACAATACAAAATTCATAACCCGCAGGCTTAATCCGAAAGAAGGACACCGATACCTGCCATATATTGTATTGATTGTCGATGAGTTTGCTGACCTTATCATGATTGCAGGAAGGGAAATTGAGATGCCACTGGCAAGGCTTGCTCAACTGGCAAGAGCAACCGGAATACATCTTGTCATTGCAACCCAGAGACCAAGTGTTAATATCATAACCGGTGCAATAAAGGCAAACTTTCCTGCCAGAATTGCATTCAGGGTAATTTCCATGATGGATTCCCGAACTATTCTTGATAGTCCCGGAGCCAATCAACTGGTAGGTCGCGGTGATATGCTGGTTTCCACCGGCAGTGACCTGCTCAGGCTTCAATGTGCTTTTATCGACACACCGGAAATAGATAAAATCACTGATCATATTCATAACCAGCAATCTTACCCATCTGCCCATATCCTGCCCGAGATTGAGGATGATTCCGGTAGAGAAATGGAAGACTATGATCCTGATTCAAAAGATGAATTATTTGATAAAGCTGCCCGTCTGGTAGTAGAATATCAGCAAGGATCTACATCATTGATACAACGAAAATTTTCAATCGGTTACAACCGTGCAGGCAGGATCATTGACCAGATGGAAGCAGCCGGTATTGTCGGACCATATGAAGGAAGTAAGGCAAGACAGGTATTGATCAAAGATCTGATGACATTGGAACAGATTTTGAATAGTAATAATACAGACTAACAATCCGGATATGATGAAGACAATTCTGAATATCTTGTTTCTGCTGTGTATATCCTGTCCTGTTTTGATTGGACAACAGGATCCTGCTGCTAAAAAAGTACTGGATAAATTTGCTCAAAAAGCCGAATCATCTTCTCCGGTGAAAATTAAATTTGAATATGTTTATGAGTCATCAATAGACAATGAATCATACTCTGAATCAGGAATTCTTATCCTCGACGGTAACAAATATCACCTCTCAATTGGAGAGTCGGAGATATATTGCGATGGAGAAACACTGTGGAATCATGTTGTATCTGCAAAAGAGGTTTATATCAGTGATCCGGAAAACAGTGCTCAAAGCAATGAATTCATTATCAGTAACCCGGAGAACCTGTTCTCCTTTTATGAAAATGACTTTAAATACAGGTTAACAGGTGAAATTGAGTATCAGGGAGTGAAGTATTATCAGGTCGATCTGTTCCCGAAAGATCCGAACAAAAGCTATCATACTGTTACAATGTTGATCTTTCAGAAGGATTACCGTCTCTATTCAATTGAGACACGTGGAAAACAGGGTATCAATCATACCATAACCATTACCGGCTACCTGTCAAAATATAAAACAACTGAAGATATGTTCAGGTTTGATCCATCTAAATATCCTGATATAGAAATTGTTGATACCCGGTTGTGAATTTGCAACGATCCAAATCATGGATGGTCCGTGGGGATTGGGAGTTCCCTCCTCGCTTTGCTCGTCGGGATGACTTGTTTCTGATTATGCCATTTAGCCATTTTTACCAGTTTAAATTGTAATGCGCATAAAAGTATTTACTGTCATCCCGAATCCACCAGCTTTGCTCCACCGAAGTGGTTAGGTAAAAGTGCACCAGGCAGATGAGGAATCTCCCAGGATTTATGACATTTGAGACATTTGAGGCATTTGAGGCATTTTTTAATCTTCCTTTGGATATTCTATCCTCACGTGGTATATATTAATCAGTTTAGCAAGAAGTATTTCCTTTATATTGGTAATATCCCTGAAAGTAATATTGGCATTATCAAATTGTCCCAGCCTGATCTGTTCATCAATAATATAATATACCAGTTCTTTCAGGCTACTTTCATCTTTCACTTTCAGGCTTCTCGATGAAGCTTCAACCGAATCAGCCATCATTACTACTGCTGTCTCTCTCGAGAAGGGTTTCGGACCCGGATATGCAAAACGGTTCATATCAGCCTCCCCGCCAGGATGTTTTTTAAGAAAGGAACGGTAGAAATATTGAACCACATTAGTACCATGATGGGTCCGGATAAAATCAATAATAGGCTTGGGAAGATTATTTTTTTTGGCGATTTCTACTCCTTTCTGAACATGGCCAATGATGATTTCAGCACTTTTTTCAAATTCAATATCATCATGGGGATTATAATCATCTGTCTGGTTCTCAATAAAATATAAAGGATCATTCATTTTACCAATATCATGGTAAAGTGCACCTGTTCTGATCAATAAGGCATTTCCTCCAATTTTATAGATCACTTCTTCAGCAAGGTTGGCAACCTGCATACTGTGTTGAAAAGTACCCGGTGCCTTTTCTGCCAGCTTTCTTAGAAGTGGTTGATTGGAGTCGGCAAGTTCAAATAATGTAGAATCAGATAAAAATCCAAATGTCTTCTCAAAGAAAAAGATCAGGGGATAAGAGGTCAACACCAGTAATCCGTTCCCTCCAAACCATAGAAAAGACTTATAATCAATATTGATAAGTTTTCCTTCCTGGATGACAGAAAAAGCAAAATACACCAGGGAATATGTTACTGAAATCGCAACGGCCGTCTGGAATAAAATCCCACGCCGGTATGAATTGGTAAGACTGAAAATAGCAACAATCCCAGCTATGATATTTAAAAAAACAAATTCAAATCCATTTGGTGCCCAGAGTCCGATAATAAGTATTGTAAGCAAATGGACAAACATGGCAAGCCGGGAATCAAAAAAAGTCCTGATCATGATTGGAACAATTGCAAAAGGGAAAATATAGATACTGAAAACACCATATCTGATAATAAAACTTGACAGGGTAGCTGTTAACAATATCATCAGCAGGATAAATGCTGTCTGCTTTATACTATCAAGAACTGCCGGCCTGAAATTCTTCAAAAAAAGAAAAAGAATACCCATAGCAATAATTGCAAGTAATATCTTACCCAGTGTATTAATGTTTAGCTTATCAGACAGTCCAAGATTCATTTCATATTCCCTTTTAAGGGATTCCAGTATTCTGTATTTTTCTTCCGTAACAAGCTCACCCCTGGAAATAATCCGTTCCCCGGATTGAACCATACCCTTTGTAAGTGACAGTTGCCCAATCATTTCCGTCTTAACATTACTTGAAGTCTCTTCATCATATATCAGGTTTGGAATCAGGAATTCATTAATATCCATACTTCTGAAAAAATCCCTGTCTACCTTGTCCGGAATGCTATCAGCAATTGCATTAACCTGTTTGATGACATATTCATAAGCAGATTTTGGTGTAAAAATTTCGGATATATCTCTTTCCTCTGCAAACTGATCCTTCAGGATCACGATAGTCTGGTCCGGATTATTAACCCTGTTGAGAATATCGCTATTCTGGACAATACCCTTGTGAAATACGAATTTGATCAAACCCCCGGCAAAATCACTATACTGCCGCTTTTTAATGGTATCGTATTGCTTTAAATTATCATTGTTTTCCGCTATTTCCTGGATCATCTCATTCCATTTCTCATCAAAGGAATCATAGAAATGCTCTAACTGGGTTTCAACAACTTCCTCTTCGTATCTGAAATATGGTTTAAACCTGTTGAGTATACTATCCCTTTCAGCATTTATCTCATTATCATATTTATAGATTGGAAAATCAAATGGTGCGAAATACTCCTCATGCTGCCATGGCTTACCTTTCTGATATTCATACCTGAATTTCCCCTGCCAGGGAAAAAGAACAATAATGATCACACCACCTGCAGTAAAAAGAGCAGCAGTAGCAATCTGTTTATAATAATTAATAAAAAATGTAAATACGCGTCTCATTGGTTCGTGTTAAAACAGGGACAAAATTAGAAAAATCGAAATGCGAAACCTCGAAAATCGAAATAAAATCTATTGGAAGAAAAGTCGGAATTCGAAACAATGAATACTGAAAAAAATTCGAAATACCAAAATACGAAACCGTGTCAACCCCTGACTGCCAATTCATGGGCTTATAATACCAGACTAAAATTTTAAACTTTATTGTTTTTTAAAAGCCAAATCAATAACTTTATAAAGTAAATACTCCAGCCAATGTATTCCTACAGCGGTTTTGCTAAATTGATTATAGTCATTGTGGCAATTGTTGTCATTTATTTGATAATCAAGCGTATACAAAATAAAAGAAAAGAAGACTTCGAAGATAAGGATAACTGAGAACCGAGAACCACAGTGAAATATGCTCCTTCCCTATGAAATACTTTCGTGCCTCAAATCTCACAGGGCAAACGTCGCATTTCACGTGGTAAACCGAGAACTGATAACCGAGAACCGAGAACCATATGCCTTACACCTATCAATATCCAAGACCGGCAGTAACTGTTGACTGTTTAATTACATGTCTTCAAGGGGGTAAACAACAGATTCTTCTAATCCGCAGAAAGAATGAACCATACCGAAACAAATGGGCTCTACCCGGTGGTTTTATGGATATCAATGAACGACTGGCGGATGCTGCCATGCGTGAATTACAGGAAGAAACCGGGCTTAAGATCAACGACCTTGAACAGTTCCATGTTTTTGATGAGCCCGGTCGCGATCCAAGAGGGCGCAACATAACCGTGGTTTTTACCGGACAGGTTAAAAATCTTAAATCTGCTGTCAGGTCCGCTTCAGATACGACAGAAGTCAAATGGTTCCCTATTGATGAATTACCTGAACTTGCTTTTGACCATCATGATATAGTAAAGCTTGCGCTAATTCATAACTGTATTTAATGTGGATTTAAGACGTTTTTATCTTTTATCCCGGTTGTTACAGTGGTCTCAACAGTCACACGCTTAGCAATTTTTGAAGGAACCAGCAACAAGGAACCAGGAACCATATACCCCGGTTAACAACTCCCGACAAATCGGGACAGGCGGGTTTACTTTTTCATCCAACGCATGTGATGAGACTGTCTAAAAAGTAGTATAAACCACAGAGTCCACAGAGT
>CAZGOR010000082.1:0-12280 GCA_964527875.1 uncultured Bacteroides sp.
TCTGTGAAAACTCTGTGGACTCTGTGGTTTATACTACTTTTTAGACAGTCTCTTGATTCGTTAGCATACAAGCACGGGATGACCTGGAAACCAAAGACGATAAAGTCCTTTTTACTCCATGCTCCATGCTCCATGCACCATGCACCATGCTCCATGCTCCATGCAATATCATTTATAACTTTAAATACTTACAGCCATGAAAAAACCATTAACAACAATAGCAATACTGATCCTGTTTGCAGGATTGGTTATGGCACAGAAATATGCCTTTGTCGACACAGATTATATCCTGGAAAGGATCCCATCCTATAAAGCTGCCCAGGATCAGCTCGATAAGCTGTCTGAAGAATGGCAGGCGGAAATCGAAACAATGTACGATGAGATCGAAAAGATGTACAGGGATTACCAGTCGGAAAAAGTACTGCTGAGTGAAGAAATGAAGATTAAGAAAGAAGAAGAGATCATTCAGAAGGAAAACGAAGCCAAAGAACTACAGAAAAAATATTTCGGTCAGGAAGGAAGTCTGTTTAAAAAAAGACAGGAACTGATCAAGCCTATCCAGGATGAGGTGTACACCATTGTTAAGGAAATTGCGAATGAAGGCAATTATGCAGTGATTTTCGATACTGCATCAGGTGCAAGTATGCTTTATACCGATCCGAAGTATGATAAGAGTGATGAAGTGCTTGAAAAATTAGGTTATAAGTAAAGATTAATTATTTACATTTGTACAAATCAAATTATGAAGGATCATGAAAGCTATAATTAAATCCTTTGCATTTATTGCTTTTCTTCTTTGTGGCCTGAATATTTCGGCTCAGAAATTTGCTCATATCAATTCACAGGAACTGCTTATGTCAATGCCGGAAAGTGACAGTGCCCAGTTGCAGATAGAACGAATTGCTGCTAATTATGAGGAACAGCTTGAAGAGATGCAGGTGGAGTTGAATAAAAAATATGATGATTACCTTAAAAACAGGGAGAAATATACAGAACTGATCAGGCAAACCAAGGAAAGCGAAATAGCTGATATGCAGGAACGGTACCAGCAATTCGAGACGATTGCTTCCCAGGAGCTTCAGACCGAAAGAAACAGACTGTTACAACCCATCATTGAAAAAGCCAACAAAGCCATTAAAGAAGTTGCTGACGAGCAGAATATCATGTATGTATTCGATGTCAGCCAGGGAAATCCGATATATTTTTCTGACCAGAGCATAGATATCATGCCACTGGTAAGGAAAAAGCTTGGCCTGGAATGATATTTGTTTTTTTCTAATATCGAACTGTCCCGGCATGCCGGTAATGGTTTGCCGGGATTGTTATTTTATTGATCTTCATCCTGCTTTATTGTGAAACTGCTCAAAGATCAGCCAATTGGTATATTTGATTCCGGTGTGGGCGGACTTACTGTTACGCATGCTATCTGTAACCAGCTGCCCGGTGAACAGATCATCTATTTCGGTGATACATTTCACCTGCCATATGGTGACAAATCAAGGCATTCTGTTCAGTATTATGCAGTAAGGATCACGGATTTTCTTCTTGAACATCATTGTAAAGTTATTCTGATTGCCTGCAATACAGCCTCGGCAAGTGCCTATGAACAGGTTAGCCGGCATGCAGACGGCAAAGCAGTGGTCTTTAATGTGATTGATCCGGTTGTAGAGTACGTGGCTGATAATCAGATCGGTGGCAAGCTGGGCGTGATAGGTACGAAAGGTACCATCAACAGCGGTACCTATCAACATAAACTTCGGGAAAAGATTCCGGGAGCTGAGGTTGTTGCATTGGCAACACCACTTCTTGTACCAATGATCGAGGAGGGATTTGTTTTTGATGATATCAGCAATGCCATCATCCGTACATACCTGTCGCACCAGTCCATTGAAGGAATTAAGGCTTTGATACTGGCATGTACACATTACCCGATCATCAAAAAGCAGATAGAGAAATTCTTCAATTTCAATGTTGAAGTTATTGATTCAGGACAAATAGTCGCAAGCTCTGTTAAGAAATTCCTTCAATCAAACGGATTGATCAGACAGGGTAAAAAACCAAACCATAAATTCTTCGTATCCGATTATACAGAGTACTTTGAAAAAATATCAAGAATGTTCTTTGAAGATAAAATTCATCTTGAAAAAGTAGATTTGTGGAGGTGATCTATAATATTAAGATTATTTTACTTTACTGTGAGTGGGTATAATTTTGATCTAAGGCTTCTCGCAGATTATTACGCAGATATTCGCAGATTGCTGATTTATAGCCTACTATCTCTGTGTAAATCTGCGAGAAATTCCTAATTATCAATATCGTCGATTCAATCGCACAACGCCTTAAACATTTATATATGTTTAAAAAAATATATTTTTTAACCAAAAAGCTTGGTGAAAAACATTAATTTTGTTGTGAAATAAAGATAGTTATGATTCGAGGGGTATTTCATCATGATGCATATAATCCATTATATGCATTTTATTATTTTTTGGGAGTTGTGTGATTAAAATGAAATTTCTGATAATCAACAGTTTGCAGACATACCACCTGATTTTCGGGAACTTTGCAAAAACTTCATCGTTTAATTATTTGGATATTTATATTGTTCAACGAAATAAATAAGAAGTGGATTAATTATATATAAACATCACGAAATATGCAAAATAATAAGCCAAAAGTTGTAGAGTTAGAAGATGTTGTAGTAAAATTTGCGGGTGATTCAGGGGACGGGATGCAATTGACCGGGTCACAGTTTTCAGATACATCTGCATTTGTCGGGAATGATTTATCTACTTTCCCGGATTATCCTTCTGAGATCAGGGCTCCGTCGGGTACTATTGCGGGTGTGTCAGGATTCCAGGTCCATATCGGGCACAAAGAAGTACAGACCCCCGGGGATCGGGCAGATGTACTTGTGGCGATGAATCCTGCGGCTCTGAAAGCTAATATGAATTGGCTCAAAAAGGGATCTACAGTCATTATTGACATTGATAATTTTGACAACAGATCTTATAAAAAAGCCGATTTTGTTGAAGATCCTCTTGAAGATGGCACTCTTGAGGGATATAATGTCATTAAGGCTCCTATTACTAGTCTTACCAGATCTGCTGTTCAGGAGTTTGGCCTTGATATGCGGACTGCTGACAGAACGAAAAACCAGTTTGTAGCCGGACTTCTTTTCTGGTTGTTTAACAGGGATATCAGTCTGGGGGAAGATTTTCTGAAGGAGAAATTTAAAGGGAAGCAGGTAATTATTGACGCCAATATTAAAGTGCTCAGGGAAGGTTACCATTATGCTGAGACCATTGAGGCCATTGCCACAACATTTCTTGTTAATCCTGCAAAGAAAAAGAAAGGAAAATTCCGCAATATTAATGGTAATATTGCCACTGCCTGGGGATTATTGGCAGCAGCGGAAAAAATTGGAAAGCGGCTTTATCTGGGATCCTATCCAATAACTCCTGCATCTGAAATTCTTCAGGAGATTGCTTCCAGAAGAGATCTTGGTGCGATATCTTTTCAGGCAGAGGATGAGATAGCAGGGATCTGTTCAGCTATTGGTGCAAGTTTTGCCGGTTATTTAGGTGCAACCACAACATCCGGCCCGGGACTGTCACTAAAGAGTGAATCCATTGGACTGGCTGTCATGACAGAATTACCCCTGGTTGTCATAGATGTAGAGCGTGGGGGTCCATCTACCGGCTTGCCCACGAAGCTGGAACAAGGTGATCTTTTACAGGCATTATATGGACGTCATGGTGAATGTCCTGTTGTGGTAATGGCTGCCAGCACACCAGCTAATTGTTTCGACTATGCTTACATGGCCTGTAAGATTGCCATTGAGCATATGACTCCTGTGATACTTTTATCAGATGGTTATCTGGCAAACAGTTCAGAACTATGGCACATCCCCCGTATGAAAGATTTGCCGGAAATTGAAGTTCCAACGCTCGAAGATAATAACCCCGATTTCCATCCATATCTGAGGAGACCGGATAAGCTGGCCCGTTATTGGGTTGTTCCCGGCCAGAAAGGATTACGGCATCAGGTGGGTGGTCTGGAAAAGGCAGATGTGACGGGAGAAGTTTCCCATGATCCTCTCAACCATCAGATTATGGTGGAAAAGAGAGATGCCAAGGTTAAAAAAGTTGCTGAATTTATCCCTGAACAAGACCTTATCGGTGATCCGGCCGGTGACCTTCTTGTCATCGGATGGGGAGGCACATATGGTGCATTGGACAGTGCAGTAGAAGAACTCAGGGAAGAAGGTAAAAGCATCAGCCTTGCACATTTTCACTATATTAATCCTTTACCCAGAAATACAAGGGATGTGTTCAGGAATTTTAAGAAAAGAATTGTATGTGAGCTTAATCTTGGACAGTTTGCATCCTATCTCAGATCAAAGTATCCTGAATTTGAATATTATCAGTACAATAAGGATCAGGGTCTGCCTTTCACGATCAGGGAACTTAAAAACAAGTTTAATGAATTAATTTAATGAAATAAAATCATGAGGAACGAACTCGAAAACACTCAGCAAATCACTAAAGAGGATTTCAAGGGATTAAATCCGGTCAAATGGTGTGCAGGATGTGGCGGCTATGTTGTTCTCAATACTGTACAAAGCATACTCCCGGAACTGAAAGTTGAAAAGGAAAAAATAGTTTTTGTATCCGGCATCGGATGTTCTTCGCGTTTTCCTTATTATATCAACACTTACGGTTTTCATGGTACACACGGAAGGGCTGCTGCAATTGCTTCCGGAGTCAAGATAGCCAATCCGGAATTATGCGTATGGGTAGTGACTGGCGATGGAGACCTGATGGCTATCGGAGGAAATCATTTTATCCATATCCTGCGCAGAAATATTGACATTAATATCCTGTTGTTCAATAATAAAATATATGGTTTAACAAAGGGACAATATTCTCCAACCACACCCAAGGGGGGGATAACCAAAACATCACCCTATGGTACCATTGAAAATTCATTCAACACCGGGGAATTGGCAATGGGGGCACAGGGAACATTTTATGCAAGGGTTGTAGATACCGAACCAAAAATGATGAGAGAAGTATTCATTAAAGCAGCTCAGCATAAAGGAACATCTTTGATTGAGGTGTTGCAAAATTGTGTCATTTTCAACAATAAGATCCATAGTGAAATAACAGGCAAAGATGTAAAGGACGATCACCAGATCTATCTTGAACATGGGAAACCAATGATCTTTGGTAAAGAGAAAAACAAAGGACTCGTTCTTGAAAATTTGCGTCTTAAGGTTGTCAAAATAGGTGAGGATGGTTATACAATGGATGATGTTCTCGTTCATGATGAAAAGAATTCTGATAATACACTTCATTATATGCTGGCCCGGATGTCACTCCCTGAATGTCCCGTCGCAATGGGAGTCATCAGGTCATACAGAACTTCAGTTTATGAGGAACTGCTGGCTGAGCAGATCAATAACGTTAGAAATAAATCCCCTATCAAAACAATGGATGATCTGATAAACAGCGGACATGTGTTTGAAGTGAAGTAAAGTGTGAAAGTGTGTACTTTCACACTTTCACACTCTCCCACCTTCTTACCTTCACACTACAAAATTTCTTACCTTTGCACAAATTTCCCTGCCATGGTAACCAACGGAGATTTAAAGGATTCAGGCAGGCTGCAAGCTGGGAAAAGTGAACGGCTGAAAGAACTGGCCTGTATTAACAAGACTACCCAGATCATAAAGGAAGGGAAAAATCTTGATGAGACACTTCTGCGTATTGTCAGGATATTGCCCGATGCATGGCAATACCCGAAAATGACTACAGCAAGGATTAAATTTGACGGTAAAGAATATAAGGATCATGACTTCAGGGAAACACAATGGAAACAATCCCAGACTTTTCAAACGATCAATGGAAAAAAAGGTGAGATGGAGGTTTATTATTCTAAGAAGTTCAGTGATCTGGATGAGGGGCCTTTTCTGAAAGAGGAAAGGTATCTGATTGATAACCTGGCCAGTATCATTCAGAATTATGTCAATAGCACCGAGGCGAAAGAAGTACTCAGAGAGTCGCTTGAAGAGACCAGGATACCAGCAGAAATCCATGAGTTTAAAGAGCCCAGGGTCAGCAGCCGTCTGCTTTTGCAGAAATTCCTGAATAAACAGAACGCGAACAGGGATATCTTTCACGACCTGATGCCCTTTAAGGTAAAGGAAATACTTCTCGTTGCCACTCTATATGATGCTTTCAGTATCGAAAAAGAGGGGAGGTTCACAGATCAGATCCTGGGTGAGTATCAACAGCTGAACCTCACTTCAGCACCCAGGGTGACCGGGGTTACTTCCTATGAAGAAGCGGCAGAACAACTAAAAAGCAAATATTTCGATCTTGTTATCCTGATGATCGGGTATGACATTAAGACCCCTATGGAGATTGCCCGGATGGTAAAAAATGATTTTCCCTATATACCCATTTATGTTTTGCTGAACAACGACAAGGAGATCACTAGGTTCAAGGAAACTTCAGGATATATCGATGTTATCGACAGGGTATTTGTCTGGAATGGTGATTCAACGATCTTTTTTGCCATGATCAAAAACCTGGAGGATAAGGTAAATGTGGAAAATGATACCAGTATCGGAATGGTAAAAGTGATCTTACTGGTTGAAGATTCTGAGAAGTATTATTCACGGTACCTTCCTTTGCTTTATTCCATGGTATTGGAGCAAACCCGGAGGATCATTGACGATGTGAGCACGGATGATCTTTTCAAGGTCCTTCGTTTAAGGGCCAGACCAAAGATCCTGCTGGCTACAAATTACGAACAGGCTATTAACATTGTTCTCAAACATAAGGAAGACCTGTTGTGTATGATCACTGATGTAATATTTGAAATGAATGGCGTCAGGGATGAGACAGCAGGCTTTAAACTGGTCAAACAGGTACGGTCGATATTGAGAGGACTGCCAACGATTATCCAGTCTTCTGACCTTCAGAACATTCATAAGGCATTTGAGCTCAGATCATTTTTTATTAATAAAAATTCCGAAACACTGTCACAGGATATTGAGAGTTTTATGAAAAACCACCTGGGATTCGGAAGCTTCATTTATAAAGATTCATCAGGCCGTACCATTGGGGAGGCGCATTCCCTGAAAGAGTTTGAGAATCAAATTGATACCATACCAATTGAATCGATGGTCTATCATGGCAAAAGAAATCATTTCTCTCTTTGGCTGATGGCCCGTGGTGAGATCAGGATTGCTAAGATGATCCATCCTGTGAAAGTATCGGATTTTAAAATACCACTTGAATTCAGAAATTATCTGAAATATGTGATCAGGAAATACAGGAATGAGACGAACATCGGACGGATCGTGAATTTTGAAGAGGATGCTATTCTTGATGAAACGAATATTGTAAGCCTCGGTACCGGAGCACTCGGAGGAAAAGGGAGAGGTCTTGCCTTTATCAATACCCTGATCTATAATCTGAATTTCGGTGATATCATTCCTACACTGAATATAAGGACGCCTGTCACAATGGTTATCGGAACAGATGAGTTCGATATGTTCATGGAGAGATACAACCTTTATGATCATGTATGTTCGGGTGAAGATTATGCCGGGATCAAGAAAAGATTTCTTGCCGGTAACTTATCCGGGGAACTGGAGAAGAAATTAAGGTCGATCCTTGAATTGGTAAAAACACCTATTGCTGTCCGTTCTTCCAGCCTTCTTGAAGATAGTACCTCCCAGCCTTTTTCGGGAGTTTTTGCCACTTACCTCCTTCCCAATAATCATCCTGATTTTGAGATGCGGCTGCAGCAGTTGATGGATGCTATCAAGCTGGTCTTCGCTTCCATTTTTTCCGACAATGCAAGATCGTATTTTGAAGCAATACATTTCAGAAGTGAAGAGGAAAAAATGGCTGTTATTCTTCAGGAAGTTGTTGGGAATCAATATGACCGTTATTGGTATCCTCATATCAGTGGCACGGCTCAGTCCTATAATTTCTATCCCGTTTCGCATATGAAACCTGAAGATGGTTTTGCCGTGACTGCTGTCGGGCTCGGACAGTATGTTGTCGAAGGCAACAAAGCTTTCCGCTTCTCTCCCAGATACCCCGATCTGGAAGTGAGTACACCTGCAGAACTGCTCGAAATATCACAGGTTAACTTTTATGCTGTCAATATGAGCAGTGAAGAAGTACAGCCACTCTCGGCAGGTGAAAATGCCACACTTGCAAAGCTTGAAATCAGTGAATCTGAAAAACACGGGACATTAAAACATTGTGCTTCAACTTTTGACAGAGATAATGACCGTATTGTGCCGGGAATTGATAAATATGGACCACGAATCATCAATTTTGCGAATATACTCAGGTATGATTATATTCCTCTGGCTGAAACGCTTAATATTGTGCTGGATGTTGTGAAGGAAGCACTTGGATATCCTGTTGAGATAGAATATGCAGTAGATCTGAACAGGGATCAGCAGGGCCGGGCATCCTTTTATCTTCTGCAGGTAAAACCACTGATTGGAAGTGCTGATGATTATCATATTGACCTTGAAAAGATCAATCAGGATGGAGTTGTCCTGTTTACTGAAAAAAGTATGGGTAACGGGAGAATTGATGATATACGTGATGTGATTTATGTGGAACCGGATAAATTTGACAAGACCAGGACCATGGAAATCGTAACGGAGATTGAGCAGCTTAACAAGGAGATACAGAAGGAAGGCCATCATTATATTCTGATAGGCCCGGGACGGTGGGGTACACAGGACCGGTTTATAGGAATCCCTGTTGCCTGGCCACAAATATCCAACGCGAAGGTAATTGTTGAAATGAGTTTCAATGATTTTCCGTTGGATGCATCAATGGGTTCTCATTTCTTTCATAATGTCACTTCGATGAATGTCGGTTATTTCTCAGTTCAACATACTTCACGGAAAGATTTTATCGACTGGGATACACTCAGGAAGCAGCAAACCGTGAAAAAAACAGGATCCTGCACACATGTCCGGTTCGATGAACCACTTACAGTTGTCATGGATGGTAAAAAACGAATGTCAGTCATTACCTGGAATAATAATGTGTCAACCTGACAGGAATGAAAGCACATAAAAAGACCATAACCAGCCCGACTATTCACTTCAATACAACGGCTTTTAACCTGCTGATGCAGAAAAGGATCAGGCAGGTTTTGCTGATATGCAGCAGTTATGATGCCTTCATGCTTGAAGAGGACGGAAGGATAGATGAACAGATCTTTAATGAATATGTCTCGCTCAACCTTCGCTATCCCCCCGTTTTTATTCAGGCCAGCAGCTCCCGTGAAGCTTTCAAAATACTTGAACGTCAGAAGATCGACCTGGTGATGGAGATGATCAATATTGAAGATATCGATCCTTTTGGACTGGCAAAAAAGATAAAGGAAAAATACAGTGATATCCCGGTTGTCATACTTACTCATTTTTCCCGGGAGGTAAGCCTGAGACTCCAGAACGAAGATTTATCAGCAGTGGATCATGTGTTTTGCTGGCTTGGCAATGCCGATCTTTTACTGGCCATCATTAAACTGATGGAAGACAGGATGAATGCCGATCATGACGTGGATGTTGTGGGTGTCCAGGTTATCCTTCTTGTGGAGGATAGTATCAGGTATATTTCAAGCTATCTGCCAGCACTGTATAAGATCATCCTCAAACAATCGCGGTCATTCAGCAAGGAAGCACTGAATGAACACCAGCGAATGCTGCGTATGAGGGGCAGACCCAAGATCCTCCTTGCCAAAACAATGGAGGAAGCAGTATATATATTCAACAAGTATAAATTCAATACTCTTGGGATCATATCTGACGTGTCTTTTAAAAGAACTGCAAAGGATACAAAAAAGGAAATACTGGGACTTGATTTTTGCAGGTTAGTGAGACAGGAAGATGAGTTTTTACCTTTTATTTTTCAATCTTCCGATGCAGAAAATGAAAAGTATGCAAAAGAGCTGAATGCAGGTTTTATACATAAATATTCCAAGAACCTGCTGGTTGAGTTAAGTGATTATATCGTTCAAAACTTTGGTTTTGGTGATTTTATTTTCCGGGATCCCGATACAAAGAAAGTCGTCGCACAGGTTTCTAATCTTCAGGAGCTGCAGCATCAGATATTAAAACTGCCTGACAGGGTACTTGAATATCATACAAGCATGAATGATTTCTCAAAATGGCTGAATGCACGGGCGATATTTCCCGTTGCACAAATGTTTAAATACGTGAGGAGGGAAGATTTTAAAAGTCTTGATGATATGCGGTCATTTTTATATGAATCAATATCCGGTTTTCGCATTAGCAAGGGCAGGGGAATCATTGCCTCTTTTGATAAAAAGAAATTCGATGAATACCTGATATTTTCACGTATTGGTGAAGAATCAATCGGTGGCAAAGCAAGGGGACTAGCATTTATCGATACAATTATTGAAAAGCACCAGATCTTTAACCGATGGCCCGGTGTGTTGGTCACCATCCCCAAAACAGTCGTGCTAAGTACAGATATTTTTGATGAGTTCATGGAGATGAACAATCTTTATGAAATTGCCCTCTCTGACAGAAGTGATAAAGAGATCCTTCAGCAATTTGTGAAATGTCCGCTCCCCAGATGGTTATACTCGGATCTTCGCGCAATCATTGAAGTGATAGAAAATCCTGTTGCAGTGAGGTCGTCAAGTAAGCTCGAAGATTCACATTATCAGCCATTTGCCGGGATATATTCAACCTATATGATCCCTCCGGTCAGGAATAACCGGAAGAAAATGGTCAATATGCTTTCCGATGCAATTAAAAGTGTATTCGCATCAGTATTTTTCAAAAATAGTAAAGCCTATATGGAGGCCACTTCAAATGTGATTGATGAGGAAAAAATGGGGATCATACTCCAGGAAGTCTGTGGGAAGCAATATGGTGACAGATTCTACCCGGCACTTTCCGGGGTTGCCCGTTCGATCAATTTCTATCCTGTTGAACCGAGAAAAGCAACCGATGGTATTGCAGTGATTGCTTATGGATTAGGAAAATATATCATGGATGGCGGAAGAGGACTGAGGTTTTCACCAAAATATCCTAAAAATATACTTCAACTTTCTTCACCGGATATAGTTTTGAAAGACACACAAAAGAATTTTCTTGCCCTCGATATGCGGCCTGAAAGTTTTGTACCTTCGGTTGATAATGGCGTCAATCTGCTGAATCAACCCATAAAAGCAGCCGAAAAAGACGGAGCGTTCCAATTTGCTGCTTCAACTTTTGACCTTGAGAATAACATCATCAGGGATGGCTTGCAGCAACAGGGTAAAAGAGTGATTACCTTTAGCAATATCCTGAAATACGATGTTTTTCCCCTGGCAGAAATCCTCTCAACACTTCTTGAGATCAATCAGAAAGAAATGAATAGTCCAATTGAGATTGAGTATGCAGTGAACATTGACACACCTGATGGTGATCCCAAATTATTTAATTTTCTGCAGATCCGCCCGATCGTTTTGCATGATCAGGGTCTTCGGGTTGACCTTGGAGATGTGAAACCTGATGATACTATTATTTATTCAAAATCGGCGATGGGGAACGGCAGTTACAGGGATTTGTGTGATTTTATTTATGTCAGGCCTGAGAGGTTTAAAGCATCTGCAAGTAAAAAAATCGCGGGTATGATTGAAAGGATCAATGACAGTTTTTTAAAGGAGAAGAAAAATTATATCCTTGTTGGTCCGGGCAGATGGGGCTCAACTGATCCGTGGCTGGGTATCCCGACAAAATGGATTCAGCTTTCTGCAGCCAGGATCATCGTGGAGGCAGGAATGGAAAATTATCATATTGATCCGAGCCAGGGAACACATTTTTTCAATAATATAACTTCATTTGGTGTAGGCTATTTCACAGTCAATCCCCATATCAACGATGGTTATTATGACCTTGATTTTCTGAATGCACAGCCATCGGTATATGAAAATGAATATATCAGACATGTCCGTTTTAAAAAACCACTGGTTGTGAGGATCGACGGGGAGACAAGTACGGGGGTGATCTGCAAGCCGGGATAGTTTTAACTTACCTCTTAACACCCCCTCTGCCTTGCAGCTACTCTTTATACATAAATATTTTTAAAGTTATACTTTTTAGGATCATAATAGTGAAAATGAGACTTAGAGTCTTTATGCTGAGATTTCTTGACTCTCCTTACCTGTCCCTCTCCTCTCTGCACTGAAGAGAGGAGAGGAATCTTCTGCATTG
>CAZGOR010000083.1:0-12222 GCA_964527875.1 uncultured Bacteroides sp.
CAGGTTTGATTTATCCATCCTTTCTGCTGCATCAGAACCACTAAGGAATACCAAGTCTCCGGCATTTCCCGACTTTAACTGGCATTCGATAGTCATGGGCCACTTCATGTCCTCACCGGCAATATTAAGAAATACGCCACTGTTGCCCGGTTCTTCCGGCCATCGCCATTCCATATGTAAATCATATTCATCATATTTTTCAGTTGTTCTCATGTATCCGAAAGGCTGTCCCCCGATGTGGATGACATCATCTTTCACTGTAAAAACCGTATCAGGATTGGCCAGTGAATCGTCAAGAAAAAACTCCCAGCCGTTAAAGTCGGTTCCGTTCCACAGATCAACTGTTCTCTCAACAGGCATCAATTCATCAACACTTCTGTTTATGATGATAAACAGAAGGATAACCAGTATCAGGATAATAATGGCCAGGTAAGTAAGGTTGAAAGCTGATTTCCGTTCGCTCTGTGTTCTCATTGTTTATGAATTATTTTCAAAGGTTATGTTATAAAATTATTTAACATTCGTGATATAAGTGCTTTTACAGATCATTGTCTATTCAGCCCTGCAACCCTGTGACCTTGCAACTCCCTGTGATCTTTAACCTATATTCCGTCGGCTGAAGTCGATTGGCAATTGATCCTGTGACCCGGTAACCTTTCTCCCATGCGCCATAATCCATGCACCATGCTCTATGCTCCATGCTATATTCCCTTAATCAAAATCGCATTAAACAGAAGTTTATACGACACATGTGTGGATGCCCTGAACTGTGGATTAAAACCAAAAAATACGAATTGTCCTTCCCCTTTCTTCAGCCAGATCATTACTGCTTTATTGCCAAGAAGTTCCTCCTTTTCGACATAACCACTCATCAGTATATCCTTTTCAGGGATAACTCCCAGAACCCTTCGATCCATATCAAAATTTGGTACTGAGGTAGAAAATACAGGTCTGGCACGCGAAAATATTCCAATCTCCTCCTCCATTCCAAGTGTAACAGGATGATCTTTGAGAATTTTCATTTTTACCAGGGAACCTGGGCAATAAAGTCCTTTTTTCCTCAGATCATCAAAAATATCGGAGAATGGAAGTTTGAATTCTTCGTTATCTTTTTCATGGGTAATGGTCAGGTTTCCTTCGAACAGGTTGACAGATTGCCCCCAGGATATAATTAATCCGCCTCCTTCAACGAAGGCCATGAGGTTTTTCATTCCTTCCTTACCGATCCCTTTTGTGTATTCAGGGGGGTAATCAGTTATATAGTAATCATCACCTCTTTTATATTTTCCTTCCATCAATATTGCTTTATCGGCATCGGGGAAAATGACCACATCAAATTCTTTGTTAAATTCCGTTTTTTCAAAATCACCCGGTTTGATAACCTTGTAAGGAATACCATATTGATCTAAAACAAAACGTGTCCAGCCGGCATCCATGTCATGAAAATTCGTTTCGATCAGAGCTATTCCGGGCATGGATATTTTTTCTGTTTTAGCCTCGACTGAAGTACTCAAATAACAGGGTGATACTGAAAAGTCAGAAATAAGTTTATTCATTTTTTCGGCATTCTTATCCGTTGACCGGACCAGAAAGCTTCCTTTATTAAACTTTTTATCATTAATAAGGATATTCTCACTTAAACGTTCAACATCAATACCTGATGCAAGGATCCTGAATACAGCTTTATAACTTTCATTATGTTCAACCGGAAAAATAATTGCTGAATAACTTTCAGGGGGATCAGTAAGAAGATCAAATGATCCTTCAATTTCTGTAATCGAATTTTCAATTTCTGCTAATTCAATTTTTATTTCATCTGCTTTTACTCCAAAATGAAGGGGAAGAGACCAGGAAGTGATATCATAGGGTTTGATGATCTCACCATCGGGAGTGTAATGTCTGACAGGATATTCTTGTTTTTCAAGGACTTCTTTAATAAATGCCCGGAATGGTTGCGATACCGGTATGACAATAGAACCTTCAGAATAATGTATATTATTTAAAATCAGGTCTTTATCAAGCTTATAAACTTTAACACCATGCTCTTTCATTAAATTGACAAGGGTCACAAGCTCACTTTTATCATGTTGTTTTTCCGGAAATATATAGTAAAATGGTGGAAGGTTTTCTCCTTTTTCAACTTCCTTTTTACAGATATCATTTCTGAATTGCAGAATATCCTCTCTGTGAATTGAGGATGTTTTAAGGATCGACATTGTAGAAGTGATCTCATATTGGATAAGATCTGATAATCTCCACCAGCCACCTTCCCACGGCAAAGGCATATTGATACTTTTCTTATATTCAGAAAGTCCTTTGCCACCAACACTTAACTCAGTCGGTTCGATATAAATTGGTGTGGCTAATTTAGCACTTGCACCTTCTGTAAGCATTCCAATCACGTTTTTCCAGATGCATGTTTCAGTGGATCCGGGCCAGTAGTCATCAAAAAGAAAATGCTGGGAAACACCGGCAAGCCCCTCGCGGGTCATATCTTTGATTATGTTTGCACCGAATATCCCGGACCAATTCCAAATCCCGGCATCAACATTTTCAGCTATCGGATCATGATTTGGTGGTACAAAATATCTTGTACCGGTCGATCCCATCTGGTGTTTTTCAACCATAACCTGAGGAAACCAATCCAGGTTATAAATTCTGGCAATAGCCCGTGTATCACTTTGTGAAAGCGTTATAAAGTCTCTGTTGTTATCATGTCCAACATATTTATGATAAACGCCGGGCATGGACGAACCTTCATATTTGGTTCCTTTGTATTTATGATAATGATTCACTATCATGGTCATACCATCAGGATTATGGTTGGGCACCATCATATAGACAACATCCCCGAGCCATTTTGTTTTCAATGGATCATCAGTTGTTGCAAGATCATAAGCAATAAGAGGTGCTGCCTGGGCAGGAGCGACCTCGGTTGAATGCATGGATAAAGTTCCCAGTACAAAAACTTTTCCATCCCGGATCATTTTTTCTTTTTCCTGTTCAGACAGGTTCGGATCAAGAGCAAGTTTCCTGTTGTATTCTTTCAGTTCATCAAGGCGGTTAATATTATCCTCATCAGATATAAATGCAATATACATGATCCTACCCATAGGAGATTGACCGATCTCTGTTAGCTTTACCCTCGGGGAGGCTTCATCCAGGATTTTCATATATCCGATAAGCTCCTCATAGGTAAAAAGATTTTTGTCGGAGCCTGGTTGGTAACCGAAATATTCTTCAGGAGACATGATCTGTGCGGGTGACTGAAAAGCAAGCAATACCAACATTGCTATAGCTGAGAAACCCAGGATAATTTTAGATTTCATAGATGAAATTTTTTGATATGATGTAAATATTTATTATTGAATATCGAAAATTAGGATTATTTTTTTTGTGAAGCAATAATCTTAATTGAAAAACATATAAATGATATCCCGAGGGCCGACAATTTGCCGTTAACAAATCAATTTATCTGACAAAACGATCATATAAGCTAATGGGCATGATTTTAACGCATTTATCTTTTATTTTTAAAATTATAAAAATTACGCAGGTAATCAATATTACTCAGGATAAATCCTTTTTTAATGTCAACAAGAATTCAGGGAATGAAATTCAGGATTATGATATATTTAATGCCTATTCAACAAATACTGTCATTACAATTACATAATCCATAGGTATTACAATTACTTATATCAAGGTATGAAATAATAAAATATTTTTACAAAAAAGCAAAATTTTAAATGCGGTTATGCTATATTAAAGGTTTCATTTCAAACAAATTTATTTATCAACCAGATTAATAAATGTCTGCATCAGAGAGAAAAGTCAGCAAAGGACTGGTCACAGTTATTGCAACGACAGCTGCAACAGGAGGGTTACTGTTCGGATTTGATACCGGTGTTATATCCGGAGCTCAAAATTTTTTGCAGGATATCAATGGCTGGGGTATCAGTGATTCACAACTCGAATGGGTCACAACGGCAGTATTGATTGGAGCGGTAATGGGGGCTGCCCTAAGTGGAAAGATAACTGATATCCTGGGCAGAAAAAAAGTCATTCTGGCAACCGCAGTAATTTTTGCAGTCGGGGCTATTCTCACTGGAGCTGCTCCTACTTTAAATACTTTAGTTATTGGCAGAATGATCGTAGGTGTGGCAATCGGTATTGCTTCCTTTTCTGTACCCCTTTACATTTCAGAAATTTCTCCAACAAGGAATCGTGGAGCACTGGTTTCCCTGAATCAATTAATGATCACTATTGGGATCCTTGTTTCATATATCAGTGATTACCTGATTGCTAATGATTCCAATCCTTTCTCGTGGAGATGGATGTTCTATGTGGGATTTTTTCCGGCCATGATATTGTTGATTGGCATGATTTTTCTTCCGGAAACTCCCAGGTGGTTGATTGGCAAAGGCAGGGAAGAAAAAGGACGGGAGGTATTAAAGAAAGTTGAAGAAGCTGACCTGGTTGAAGAAACGATTACCAAAATAAAAGCTGATATTGCACGTAAATCCGAATCGGCTGCCTTCAGGGAAATTTTAAAACCATGGTTACGTACCGCACTTTTTATAAGCATTGGAATTATGTTCGTGCAACAATTTACCGGCATTAATACCATCATATATTACTCTCCCAAGATTTTTAAAATCGCCGGAATTGAAAGCAATACACTCACTATACTTCCTTCAATCATCCTGGGGTCAGTCACTGTCATATTTACTGTTGTTTCTATGATACTTATCGATAAGCTTGGACGCAGACCACTATATTTCCTAGGACTTATCGGGATGAGTGTTTCACTGGTTGCACTTGGACTCTGTTTTTACTGGGAAGAGACCCTTGGTGATACCCTGAAATACTTTACATTGGTCAGCATGTTTTTTTATCTTTCTTTCTTCGCAGTTAGTCTCGGACCTATTGCCTGGCTGATCATTTCTGAAGTCTTCCCCTTAAAAGTCAGAGGTGTTGGGATGAGTATTGGTTCTTTTTCCTGCTGGTTATTCAATGGTGTTGTCGTATTTACTTTTTTAAAACTCGTTAATGCCCTTTCGCCTGCCGGTGCTTTCTGGTTGTATGCGTCTCTTGGTGTGGCAGGAATTATTTGGGGATACTATTATATTCCTGAAACAACAGGCATAACTCTCGAACACATTGAAGATCACTGGCGAGAAAGAAAAAAACCAAGGGAATTGGTATAAAGAATATTTCTCTATTTTATATATATTTGTTCATTTTAAATTTAAATAAGAATATTTAGCTTAGATTATTAATTTAAATCATTCATCAAAAAGAATCACAATGGAACAAAAAAAATCCACCAACAGTCTCGGCTTGTCCGTGATCGGGTCAATCTTCTTCATTTTCGGTTTTGCAACTACATTTATCATTACCCTGAGTGCTAAGGTAAAGGAAGTTTTTGTATTGACTGAGTTTGAAGCACAGTTGATTACTTCTGCATTTTTCGTTGCTTACCCCATTCTTTCGATTCCAAGTGGGTACATTGTC
Organism: uncultured Bacteroides sp.; assembly: GCA_964527875.1. Lineage (GTDB taxonomy): Bacteria > Bacteroidota > Bacteroidia > Bacteroidales > SM23-62 > LJUQ01. The sequence continues at coordinate 5,518 of CAZGOR010000083.1, forward strand.
AAGACAATAGGTTATAAAACCTCATTGATAGCCGGATTGGTATTGATGGCTGCTGGCAGTTTCCTGTTTTACCCTGCCTCTTCCATTCCATCCTATCCTTTATTTTTAACGGCAACTTTTGTGCTTGCTTCAGGAGTTGTATTACTGCAGGTGGCAGCCAATCCTTATGCGACAGCCCTTGGACCTTCTGAAACTGCTTCAGGCAGGCTGAATTTGGTACAGGCTTTGAATTCAGTAGCCACCATGGTTGCTCCATGGGTAATCTCAGTTGCTGTGTTCAAAGGTGCCGGAGAGATGCTGGATGCTGTAGCAGCAGCAAAAACCGTACAGATGCCATTCATTGTAATGGGTGTATTGGTAATACTTATTGCATTGGTAATTCTGGCCATGAAACTTCCCGAAATTGAGAAAGAGCCTGTCGGTGAACTACGCAAAAGTGTCTGGAAGTACCCGCATGTATTGCTGGGTGCATTGGGTATTTTTGTATATGTGGGCGCCGAGGTTGGAACTGCAGGTCTCATTGTTAATTACTTGAGGACTCCTGAGAACGGTGGTCTTACAGCAGAGGCAGCTTCTCGTTTTGCTTCCATTTACTGGGGAGGTGCAATGATCGGACGTTTCTTCGCGGCGGTGATGCTTTCAGATATCAAGTCGGCATCAAGGAAATACATCTTTGTATTGGCAATACTGGTACTTGCTTTGTTTTCAGGGGCTTTTGTGACTGAATGGAACTGGAAATATGGTGCATTCTTCCTGATCATTGCCCTGATCAATGTCATTATAATGCAAATCGGTGTAGGCCGTGATACACGTGTCCTTGCAGTATTTGCTGCCGTGGCCGCAATCCTGGCACTTGTTACAGCCTTTACAACCGGACAGATTGCTCTCTGGACAGTGGTCTCAATTGGATTCTTCAACTCTGTTATGTTTCCGACTATCTTTTCCCTGGGTGTCAAAGACCTGCAGAAAAGTGAACTAAGCAAAGCGTCAGGCATTATAAACAGCCTGATACTGGGTGGGGGTATCATACCTCTGATTATGGGGTCAATTGCAGATGCATCCGGCTACACCTGGACGTTTGTTGTTCCAGCTGTATGTTATGCATATATCTTTTTCTTTGCTGTAAAAGGCAGCCAGCTCAGATAATCCTTTATTTATAAACGAAAAACTGATACATATAAAATGACTAAAATAACTGTAGGAATTGACATCGGCGGCTCAAAAACTGCCATTGGAATTGTGGATGCAGAGGGTAATGTATTATTTGAGAAAAAGCCTCCGTTACCAACTCCACAGAAAAAGGAAAATCCTGATGCCAGCCAGACAAAGTCGGAAGAAATACTCAGGAATTATACCGATAAGCTTGCAGCGGAAATACAATCATCAATAGATGCTGTCAAACAAGGTAATCCGAACCTTGAAATAGCAGGTGTAGGTATTGGTGCGCCGAATGGTAACTATTATAAGGGGACAATCGAGCTTGCTCCGAACCTTCCTTTTGTTGGTGTTGTTCAATTTGCGGATATGATCAAATCCAGGCTTCCTGAGATCGAAATTATTAAATTAACCAATGATGCAAATGCCGCTGCGTTGGGCGAAATGATCTATGGCGGTGGCAAGGGTATGAAGAATTTTGTTCTTTTTACGCTGGGAACGGGTATAGGTAGTGGCCTTATCGTCGATGGAGACCTGGTTTACGGTTATGATGGTTTTGCCGGTGAATGTGGTCATATGACGGTGGTACCTGACGGACGCATTTGTGGTTGTGGCGGGAAGGGTCATTTTGAAGCTTATTGTTCCGGACCAGGCATCGTACGTACGGTGTTTGAATTGCTTGTAAAATACAACGACCAGAACAGTGAACTTGCACAAATACCGTTTAATACAATGACTTCTGAAGACGTTTATCATGCAGCTGTGAAAGGTGATAAGATTGCCAGGGAAGCCTTTGAAATTACCGGGGAGATTCTGGGCCGGGGAATTGCTATCACAGTCAACCATCTCAGTCCCGAGGCGGTCTTCCTGTTCGGTGGACCCACAGCGGCGGGTGACCTGATTTTCAAACCAGCAAAAGAAAGCATGGAACGTCATGTCTTGCCAATCTTTCGCAATAAGGTCAAAATTCTTTCCTCGGAGCTTAAACCTGGTACAGCAGCAATCGTCGGAGCCAGTGCCCTGGTATGGAAAGAACTGGAAAAAATGGAAACATGATGTTTCTTTTCTAATAGCCAAAACCCGGCCCCTCAATGTGCCGGGTTTTTCTTCTTATTTTATATAAATATTCATGAGCCAAACCAATTATAATGAAAAAACAATTTTTTCTCTTTTTGACATTAGTATTACTGTTTTCATGTACTGGAAAACTATCTGAAAGAAGAACCCTCCCGCAACCGGTAAAAACACAAAATGGTCTTGTTAGCGGCACAATATGTGAAGACGGCAACGTCTTGGTTTTTAAAGGGATTCCCTATGCTGCTCCACCCATCAGTAAGCTTCGCTGGCGTGAGCCACAGCCACCCGTACCATGGGAAGGAGTGCTCATGGCAGATACATTTTGTGCAAGCTGCATCCAGACCCTTGCCAGGTCACGGCCTCCATGGACAGAAGAGTTTATGTCACAGGACACGATCAGCGAAGATTGCCTTTGCCTGAATATATGGACACCTGCAGGAACACCGGCAGACAAACTGCCCGTGTTAGTATTTATTCATGGCGGCGGATTCAATGAAGGATCAGGATCGGTTACTGTTTATAACGGAGAAGAGCTGGCAAAAAAAGGAATTATTATGGTAACAATCAACTACCGCCTGGGTTTGATGGGATTCTTCACACATCCTGAATTAACAGCCGAATCCCCAAACAATGCTTCAGGTAATTACGGGTTGCTTGACCAGGTTGCGGCATTGCAGTGGATCAAGAATAATATTGAAGCTTTCGGGGGTGATCCGGAGTGCGTTACCATCTCAGGACAATCCGCCGGTGCAATATCCGTTCACATGCTTATTGCCTCCCCGCTGGCAAAAGGTCTTTTTCACAGGGCCATCTCCCAGAGTGGGTCCTTTTTTAGTTGGTCAGTAAAACCAACTCCTCTGGACGAAGCTGAGAAAGCAGGATCAGAGTTTGCTGAATCAAAGGGAGTTAACTCACTTGCAGAACTACGTGCAATGCCGGTTGAGGAACTCACTGCCGTTAAACCCGGTGAAAGGCCCCGCCGGTTTGGTATGGTGATCGATGGCTGGTTCCTGGAGGATGAACCATTAGCTGTTTTAACCGGTGGAAAGCAGAATGATGTACCGATAATAACAGGCCTGAATGCAGATGAGGGGAGTGCAGGTCCGGAGTATGGAAAATCTACTGTGGAAGCATTCAGAACTCAGGCTGAAATGGTTTACGGTGACAAAGCAGGGGAATACCTGTCGCTCTATTCTCCTCAATCTGATGAAGAGGCCGGCAGGATGAGTATTGAATCAGCCCGTGACCAGGGAAGGGTATCCACGTTCCTCTGGGCAGAAATGAGAGCAAAGACGAGTACGACAGATGCTTACACATACTACTTCAGCCGGGCAATACCCTGGCCGGAATACCCCAACTTCAAGGCATTCCATACAAGTGAGATACCATATGTGTTCAATAACCTCAAGATGCTTGACCGACCCTGGGAAGCAGTGGATACAACGGTAGCAGACATCATGTCTTCCTACTGGGTGAATTTTGTCACAAATGGCGATCCTAACGGTCCGGGACTACCTGATTGGCCTGCATTTGACAGCACAAACAAGGTAACCATGGAGCTGGGCGAGAATATGAATCCCATGCCGTTTGCAAGTGAAGATAATTTTCAATTCTTTAAGGATTTCATTACCCGCGATCAATAAAATATTTTTTTGAACCAGCTGTTGATTTCATGTTTTCAAGACTGTTCATCTTCTAATTCATCGTTCCTCAATATTCTGGATTTAATCATATTCATCTCATGTTTGAGGTTGACGACTGTTTTAGCCAGTTGGTCAGCGGACATTACTGGCTCAGGAATTTCTGAACTGATGAAATTTACAAATTTCCAGACTTCCCTGATCTCATTACCATGCACATCAAAAGGTTCATATAATGGATTAAGGGAATACAAAACGAGTTTGTTTTCTTCCAAGAGCCTGTTCTCCACAATCTTGAAGACAATACCTTCATCAATAGTCAGGATTATATAGGCTTCACCACTCCTGATCATATTCCAGTCCTGGAGGTATTCACCGGTCACCCAGGAACGGTCAGGAATAGGCAACATGGAATCACCTGTCAGCTGGAAAGTCCGGTACTTTTTGTTTTTTGAAAGAAAAGGTAATTGAAAAACAGGAAGTTCACTGATGAACTCAGGATCGGCAAAGCCGCTGGAATATCCTGCTTTGGCCTTTTCAGGAACAAGCTCGATATTTTCATCATTTTCCTGGTTAACTGTTGTAGCCAGTACTCTCAGCTTCCCTCCCGTCAGATAAACATCCTGTCCTCTCTCCAATTCATACAATTGGCTTTCAGATAACTTTGACAGGTCAACCTTGATCAGTGTATCGACAGCAATACCGAAATATTTGGAAATTGCAGTCAGCGTATTAATCCCTGGTTCTGCAACGCCATTCTCATAACCGCTGATTGTCGGGCGCTTCATCTTCAAAGCATGCGCCACATCATCCTGTGTGCGGTTACGGCGTTTACGAAGAAACTTGATATTCGTCGCAAAATACATAATTCTCAGGCTTAAGGATTATCATATTATAAAACATGTCATTCCGACGAGCAAAGCGAGGAGGAATCTCACTACTGTTACCCATTACTCAGTTATTGAAATAATTCACAATCCCATGATCTCCTCATTTAAAAACTTCCATTCCGGATTGAACTCATTAATTAAACCTTCTTTTTTTTCTCTGTTCCAGTTTTTAATTTCTTTTTCCCTGTCAATGGCATCTATTATATGTTTGAAATGTTCATAATAAATAAGAAAATGACAGTTATACTTTTTCGTAAACCAGCCTTTTGTTCCGTCTTTATGTTCACAGAGGCGTTTCATTAAATTACTGGTGACTCCTGTGTAAAGGACATTTTTATGTTTGTTGGTCAAAATGTAGACGGTATGTACGAGGTTTGTCATAGCTGGGATAATTTTAGATTCGGGGAGTTCCCTCAGTCGCTCTGCTCCTTCGGGATGACTTGTGTTAAAGCCGGTTTTTTGACTTGACGACGAGTTCCCTCAATTGCTCCGCTCCTTCGGGATGAGCCACTACCCGATCACGGTTTTTTGTTTTTTTCTTCTGCTGATTTTTTAAATAAAAGCATTCCAATTCTTGCTTTTTTATAACAAATTGATTATATTTTAATCATCAATTTTGATTAAAAACTAATCAAAGATAATACAATTTATTGAAAAACAAATTTTTTTTATTGATTTTATGGACAGCAGGGAAAGAAATATTGTACATCTGGATCTGGATTCTTTTTTCGTATCGGTGGAGCGATTGAAAAACAGCAAACTGAGAAATAAACCGGTCATTATCGGCGGGCTTTCCGACAGGGGTGTGGTAGCCAGTTGCAGCTATGAATCCCGGCGGTATGGTGTCCAATCGGCCATGCCGATGAAACTGGCGAGGAATCTTTGCAATGATGCGGTTATTATTCGCGGCGACATGGAGCTTTACAGCAGGTATTCGAAGATTGTGACAGACATCATTGCCGGCGAAGCACCGGTTTATGAGAAAGCTTCTGTTGATGAGCATTATATCGATATCACGGGGATGGACAGGTTTTTTGGCTGTCTCAGATGGTCGCGGGAGTTGAGAAAAAGGATTATCAAGGAAACAGGGCTGCCGGTTTCATTAGGCTTGTCGGTAAATAAAACCGTTTCGAAAATCGCTACCGGCGAAGCCAAACCTAACGGGGAACTTGAGGTGCAGAGGCAACAGGTTATCCCTTTTCTTTCCCCTTTATCGATCAGGAAAATCCCAATGATTGGTGAAAAGACATATCATCTTCTCCGTTCCATGGGAATACAGAATATTCAAACCCTCCGGCTGATCCCTGTTGAAATGATGGAGAGAGTGCTGGGAAAAAACGGCATTGATGTATGGAAAAAGGCTAACGGGATCGATTCAACCCCGGTGAAGCCCTATGATGAGCAGAAATCAATCAGTACGGAAAGAACCTTTCAGAAAGATACCATAGATGTTGTTTACCTCAGGAAACTGCTTGTAACCATGGTTGAAGAACTGGCCTGGGAGCTCAGGAGAAAGGAAAGACTGACTTCATGTGTGACGGTGAAGATCCGGTATTCGAACTATGATACACACACCCTGCAGAAACATATTCCATATACATCGTTTGATCATGTCCTGATTGAAATTGCAAAAGAATTGTTTGACAGGCTGTACCGGCGGCGGATGCTCATCCGGCTTATCGGGGTAAGATTCAGCCACCTGATACCCGGGGTACAACAGTTGAATATGTTTGAAGACACCCCGGAAATGGCCCGGCTCTATCTTACCATTGATAACCTGCGCAGCCGCTTCGGCAGGGAATCGGTCAGGCGGGCTGTGGGTCTTGACCGGAACAGCGGGGAAATGTGCAGAGAATTCATCCAGCCGGCTTATCATATTGTAAAAGCCCCGGAAAGGGATATACAGAATCAGGGTCACTCCACCAGTACAGAAAAGAGGCTCT
>CAZGOR010000084.1:0-12217 GCA_964527875.1 uncultured Bacteroides sp.
AGATGGGCTTATTTTCAAGTTTCTGAGAAGATATCTCTTTAAAAGCATTATGTTCAAATTCATATCTCCTTAGATAAGAATCGGAACTCAAAATCCATAAATTCTTTCCCAGCCACTGCATGGAAGCCACATTTTTGACTCCGGAAACTTCAAAACTCGCTTCTATTCCCTGTTCAGGATCCTGTGTAAGAGAACAGGATTTTCCGTGATCAATATCCTGGGATTGGCTATCGGGATGGCTACCTGTTTATTAATCATGCATTATGTGACATTTGAACTGAGTTATGATACTTTCAATAAAAAAGCAGACAGGATTTATCTGTGTAAAACGAAAAGGTCTACAAGTGAAGGTGTACAATTTTACGGTTCACTTACTTCTCTTGCCCTTGGGCCATCTATGAAAGACGAAATCCCTGAGATTAAGGAATTTGTCAGATTGCATCCCCAATATTTTGGTGTAGTAATTTCCTGTACAGATGAAAATGGTGAGGTTCTTAAATTTTATGAGGAAGAAATGTACTATGCCGATACCACATTTTTTAAAATTTTTGATTATCCGCTTGTTTCCGGTGATCCGAATACTGTCATGTCAGAACCGAATACAATGGTTATTTCTGAGAGTATGGCCAGGAAATATTTCGGGCAGGATCCTGACATTGTGGGTAAAACGGTTAAACTGGACGGGGGCTGGACTTCCGGTTCCTACCGTATTACAGGGATCCTGAAAGATATACCTGACAATTCTCAATTATCATTTGATTTTCTTTTGCCAATACAGGATCTGCTGAACATACCACAGTATATTAACTCAACAGGCTGGGACTGGTATAATTTCAAGACATATGTACTTGTCAATGAAAATGTTGATCCTGAAATACTTCATCAAAAGTCAAATGAACTTGTAAATAAATACCAGGGGGAGAATTTAGCTCAGGTAAATGCAAAGGAAGAGCTTAGCCTGCAACCTCTTCTGGATATTCATCTGCATTCGGATTTTGAGGACCAATTTATCGCACAGAACAAATCAGGTAAGGTTTACTTTTTCGGACTGATTGCATTATTCATACTCGTGATTGCATGGATCAATTATATCACCCTTTCAACCGCAAGATCTTTCGAAAGATCCCGCGAGGTTGGTATCAGGAAATCTGTTGGTGCTGCCAGGCGGCAGCTTATTGTCCAATTTTTACTGGAGGCCCTGTTCATCAATGTGATTGCCCTGATACTCGCACTTATCATCGCTCAACTGGCACTTCCTGTCCTGGGTGAATTGGTCGGGAAGGATCTCTTTATCGGTCAAACGAGAAATATAACATTCTGGATCATACTCCTGTCAATATTTCTGACCGGTGCACTACTATCAGGAATATATCCCGCCTTCATACTGGCCTCATTCAACACAGTTGAAGTTATGAAAGGCATATCCGACAGGTCAGAAACAGGTATCACCCTGAGAAAAGTCCTTGTGGTATTTCAGTATTTCATATCTTTATCATTACTGGTCGTCACATTTTCTGTTTATAAACAGGTTTCATTTATAAAAAAGCAGGACCTGGGAATGGTTATGGATCAGGTTCTTGTGGTGAAAGGTCCCAAGGTCCTGGATGAAAACAGGGATTATAACGATCTGTGGCGGAATTTTAAAAATGTTATACTGGCTTATCCCGAAATAAAGAGTATCTCGAGCTCTACACGAGTTCCCGGTACCGGATTCAACTGGCATACCCGTGTTGTCAGGGAAGGAGATGAGGAAAGTTCAGGCACAGGCGGCAACATTACCTGGGTTGATTATGATTTTTTAAAAACCTACGGGATTGAAATGCTTTCAGGCAGGTCATGGTCTGAAGAATTCAGTACCGATATGGACTATGTGCTGGTGAATGAAATTGCAACAGAATCATACCGATTGGGAACACCGGAAGAAGCTCTTTCAGAAAGCCTGGTCATTGGAGATCATACCAGCAGAATCCTTGGAGTGATGAAAAATTTTAGCTGGAATACTCTCAGAAGTGAAGACATACCCATTATATTTTTTCCTGCCCCACAGACAACCTCCTTCTTTTCCTATAAAATTGAAACAGAAAATATACAGAAGACAATCAACGCGATACGGTCAAAATATGATGAAATGTTTCCGGGGAATCCTTTTGACTATTTCTTCATGGATGAATATTTTAATTCTCTTTATCAGGATGACCTGAATTTCGGAAAAATCTTTGGGGCCTTTTCAATTCTTGCCATCGTAGTGGCATGCCTTGGGCTCTATGGGCTTTCTTCATTTACTGCTATACAGAAAACCAAAGAAATAGGTATCAGGAAAGTGCATGGCGCAAATGTGAACAATATTTTAATGCTGTTGTATCGTTATTTCACATTGCTGATCATTATTGCTGCTGTTATTGCCACTCCAGCTACCTTTTATGGCATCAGAAAATGGCTGGAGAATTATGCCCATAAAACAAGCATTTCTGCTGAATTATTTATCATCCCAATCATTGCATTAATATTAATTTCTCTCCTTACAGTGAGCTTTGAATCAATCAAAGCGGCAAATAAAAATCCTGCTGTAACACTGAGGACGGAATAAAATATATCACGGGAAGAGAATTGACAATTTCCGGGATTAAAGGATTTTTTCCTTCCATCTGTTCCCGGCACTTTCAACAGCCAGCTTACAAAACTGATTATGACTGAAAGTGCCGTCCTGAAACACACAGAAAATGCCAGGGGCAATACAAATTCTGGTTTACTTTCCATAAAGTAATCTTTTTTACTTATTTTAGTTTTCGTTCCTGTGAATACGTTTTTTAAAAGCTGAACCAAACATTATATTACATGACATTAAAAGAACTGAAACAGTATCTGAAACAAAAGCGGGGTGAACATTCAGACTTCTTTGAATGCGCGACAGGACTCGATTATCGTATGTTTGATACGGTATGTGCATTCTTAAATACAAAGGGCGGATTAATTGTACTGGGAGTTAAAATAAACGGCGAAATTACAGGAATTGATCCGTTAAAAGTTGATAAATATAAGAAAGAAATTATCGGGGCTTCAAATAATACATTCTTCATAAATCCACCTTTCATATTGCATCCTGAGGATTTCATGGTTAATGATAAACATGTAATAGCTGTATGGATCCCAATAAGTTCTCAGGTTCATAAGTACAACAATGTGATTTTTGACAGGGTGAATGATACGGATTTAAAAGTTAAAGGTCAACATATCGATGAAATATATAGCAGAAAAAGAAATCTGTTTACTGAAAATATCATTTACCCTTTTTTAAGTAAAGATCATTTCAAAAAGGAACTTTTTAACAAGTGCCGGAATCTCATACGCAGCCATAACCCTGACCATCCCTGGCTTTCTTTAAATGATGATGAATTATTAAGGACGTCTGGTTTGGATATTACTGATTTTATGACTGGCAAGCAAGGATTTACCCTGGGAGCTGTATTGCTGTTTGGTAAAGATATCATTATCCAGCAAATCCTGCCACAATACAGATTAGACGCGATGGTGCGTATTGTAAACACCGACCGGTATGATGACCGGTTAACCATCCAGACAAATCTTATAGAAGCATATGAAAAACTCATGGAATTTATCGCAAAACATCTTCATGATAAGTTCTATATGGAAGGTGATATCAGAATTAGTCTGCGAGAAAGAATCTTCAGGGAGGTGGTTGCAAATCTTATTGTACACCGGGAATATACAAATGCTCATACCGCTACATTTATTATTTACGAAGACAGGGTAGAGATCAGAAATGCCAATAACCCGAGAGACTTCAGAAGGTTGAAGGTCGGAAGTTTTGAGCCTTTTCAGAAAAATCCCAATATAGCAAGGTTTTTCCGTGTATTGGGTCGGGGAGAAGAAATTGGTTCAGGGGTTAGAAATGTTAACAAATACTTATCCGTTTATTCAGCCGGTGCAGTACCTACTTTCGAAGAAGAAAACATTTTTACTACTATTATTCCACTGAAGAAAGAAAATATCCGGACAATACCTGAGGGAATAAGTGAGGGAATAAGTAAGGGAATAAATGAGGGATTAACTAAGGGATTACGTGAGGGATTAAATGAGGGATTAATTAAGGAAATATCAGATGATGTAAGAAAAAACTTAAATGATTTACTGCTCTTCCTCTACCAGAATGAAGGAGTTCAAACAGGGGATATCGCAGAGCATTTGACTGTCTCTGTGAAAACAGCAGAAAGGTATATCAGTATTTTAAAGAAACTGGAATTCATTCAATATACAGGAGCAAAGAAGACAGGCGGTTATTATTTGTCAGAGAGTTTTAAAAACAGGATCAAATAAGAAAAGTACCAACAATCACTTGAATATATATTCCCATTATATGAATCCCGGAAAACATATTATCCTGAGCCGCCCTGCATGGTTTTTCCTGCTGTTCCTTATGATTGTCCTGTTATCTAACTCCCTGTATCGGCATTACAACAAAATTTCAGCCCGGAATTTTGTGATGGGATCCGACATGGAAGGGTATTACCAGTATCTTCCCTATTTCTTTTTAAGAGATAAAGAGGAAATGAAGCAGATGAGGTGGTCCAAACCCTATGGTGATGACAGGAGGCTAAATGTATTCACCTGCGGTGTAGCCATCATGCAATTGCCGTTTTTCCTGCTCGCCCATGAAGTCAGCAAGTTCCTGGAACTGGAGAGTAACGGATATAACCCCGTTTATTTCATGTCGGTGCTGTTTGCAGCCATTTTTTATGTCTACATAGGCCTGTATTACCTGTTCAAATTACTTTCGAGGTTATTTACCCGGAGAACAGCTTTCATATGTGCTGTTCTCGTCTTTCTTGCCACCAATTTGTTTTACTATACAGTGATGGGTCCGGGCCTGTCCCATGCCTATTCTTTTTGTCTTATAGCCATGTATATTTATTTCGTACCCTGTTTCTATGAAAATCCGGGTGTACGCAGCACCCTCAAAATGATCCTGCCCCTGGCCCTGGCTGTGCTTATAAGACCAACAACTATTGTTGCGGGATTATATTTTCTGCTGTATGATGTGGTATCCTTCAGAGCATTCGGGCAGAGGTTGTTATTTCTTCTTCGAAGATGGCATTTGCTATTGCTGATGTTAATTGCCGGATTTGTTGTTTTTATTCCCCAGATGGCCTACTGGCACCTGGTCACCGGAAAATGGTTCGTTTATTCCTACCAAAGCGAAGGTTTTTTCAATGCCCTCTCACCCAGAATTTTTACAGTTCTTTTCGGAGCCAGGAACGGATGGTACCTGTATACACCACTCATGCTCCTGGCCACGACGGGACTGTTCTACCTGGTTTACCGGCGCAGATACAGTGCTCCCGCCATATTCCTCATCATGATTCTGATCGTTTATATCAACAGTAGCTGGTGGCTGCCAACTTTCAGTTCTGCAGCAGGTTACCGTACACTGATCGAATATATCCCTTTCATGGCCATCCCCCTTGCCTTTATTGTGGAACGTACTTACACCAGCAAAAAACTTACCTCCTCAATCCTCACTACAGTCTTTGTCCTGTTCATCATTTACAATATCCTTTTTTCCTATAAATATGATAGCCATTTGTGGTGGAACACCGAGTGGCAATGGAGTTATTTTCAAAGGTTGTTGCAGTTCTGATAATTTTTACTAATTTTATTTTTTCTACTATTCATTTTCCAATCTGTTTCGTTCAGCTAGAATGTTTACTGTGTTTCTTTTCCGGCAAGTGTACAATGAATTATTTTAATACATAACTTTGTTTAAAATCCATATTACCCATGAAAAATTACTGTTCATTTTTTATCCTGGTCCTGATCCTGCTGTTTTCAGCAGGTCAGCTTTCCTATTCCCAGGGAGTGCTTAGAAAACTCAAAGAGAAAGCTGAGGAACAGGTTATCAACAAAGTCCTGGGAGAAGAAGAGGAAACAGAAGAGGTTACCACCGAGGAATCCTCATCATCCTCTTCCATGTCAAACACCCGTGGTGGGGGACTGACCACCACACCGCCCGACGTTAAGGAAAATATAGCCGATGCGGAAATTGCTTATGGTGATAAAAATTATACCGATGCCAGGTATTCAATAAGACAGGCTATTCTTGGTATTGAGATGGAAATCGGTCAGAATATCCTGGATGATCTCCCCGAATCGGTAAAAGGATTAAACGTGGTTCCTGAGGAAGACGAAGTTTCAAGTATGGGCATTGGTTTTAGCGGTCTGACCATTGAACGTACATATCGCTCAGACGACCAGGAACTGAATGTGATGGTGGGTAATGATGCAATCCTCCTTTCTTCCGTTAATATGTACCTGAGCAGTGGAGCCTATACTACCGAGGAGAACCAGAAAAGGGTTAGTTTTAAAGGAGAACGTGGAATACTTGAATACGACGAAAGTTCAGGTTATACCCTCAGTGTACCATTCGGCCAGTCATCAATCTTTGTTGTCAATGGTATCAACTTTGCCAGCGAACAGGAGATCATGGGCGCTGCGGAAGAATTTGATATTGAAAAAGTTAAAAAAGAATTAGGAGAACAATGAAAAAGCTATTATTCATAACCGTTTTACTGATTCTTATCCCGGGAATCATATTACAAGCCCAGGATGTTCAGGCAAGACTTGACGAAGCAAGTTCGTCTTACCAGTCAGGTAACCTTGAAAATGCCCGGTTTGCCCTTCAGGAGGCATTAAACGAATTAAACCAGGTTATCGGAAAAGAGATCCTTGATCTGCTGCCAACTGAAATGAACGGCATGGCTAAAGTGGAAGAAAGCGATAATGTCACCGGCAGTGGCGCTGGTTTTGCCGGCCTTTATGTAAACCGGTCATATGCACTTGATACAACCGCCAGTTCATCAATTGAGATCGTAAGTGACTCACCCATGCTTGCAAGCATTAATGCAATGATGACCATGCCTGCATTCATGAGTTCAGATCCCAACCAGAAAAGGATCAAAATAGGTAATTACAAAGCCCTGCTTACAAAAGACTCCGACGATGAGGGTATGGTTTCCTATGATATACAATTGCCGTTTGGCAGTTCACTCTTAACCTTCAGCACTGAAGGAATTGATGATGAAGACGAAGTGATCAACATGGCCAACAGCCTGCCGATCAATGAAATGGTCAAACTTACACAGTAGTACACATTATATTGTGAATATCCTATTTATGAACGATCGGGATAAAAACCTTCTTTATAAGATTGCCGTTTCATATTACAGGCAGGGGCAAACTCAGCAGGAGATTGCAAACCGGTATGGCCTGTCGCGCATTATGATTTCACGGTTGCTCCAAAAAGCAGAAAAATAAAAACTTATCGAAATAAAAATAAATCCTCTCACAGGTATATTACTCTCTGTTTCTGCCGGATTGCTGATCGCTTTCTTTTACGGTCTTGTGGTAAAATCACTTGATAATATCTTCGTTGCCGGCGGAACAGGTATACTCACTCCTTATACGGCTGTATTTTTCTTTTCTATCGGGATTTTTGTCAGCACATTTTTTTTCAATCCGATATTTATGGCCAGACCTGTCAGTGGCGAACCTGTAAAGATGAAAGCATACTGGAAGGGAAGTTTTAAAACGCACGTTCCGGGAGTGCTGGGAGGATTCATCTGTATGCTTGGCATGGTTGTCAGCTTTATGGCTGTTGGTGCAGCTAATCCTGCAATCGCTTACGCCCTCAGCAATGCTGCTCCGGTCGTGGCAATCCTCTGGGGACTGTTCGTCTGGAAAGAATTCAAGGATGCTCCAAAAGGAACCAATACACTTTTGCTGATCATGTTCATCTGCTATCTCATTGGACTTGCAATGATCACTTATTCAAATGCATAAATGGTAAAACCGGGTGAAGTCTATATTGTCTGTCTGCCGGAAGGTGGTGCCGTCACCCTGTCACAACTGTCCGATAACCTGAAATACAGATGGTTTGATCCAGAAAAAGGGGGATTTATTTCAGAAGGAGAAATCACAGCAGACAGCCAGAAATTTAATTCTGCAGAAAGTTCACCAGTAGTTTTGATTGTCAACTGATCAGAAATTGCTATACAGTCTTAATCTACCCCATTCATCTTGTCTTAGCATGAATACCAGAATACAAATCATTTCAATGTGGCATTTACTTTATTTTACCGGCTTAATGTTATACTTACCTTTTCAATCCTGCCTCCTCCCATTGGAGGATTCATTTTAGATACCTTAACCGTTACTTTTTGAATGCCATCAAAATGAGCATATATGGCATCAATGATTCTTTTTGCAATATTTTCAAGAAGTTTTGATTTCTTGTCCATCTCTTCCTTAACCACACGGTATGCAGTAAAGTAGTTAATAGTATCTCTCAGATTATCAGAGGAAGCAGGTTTATGAAGATCGGCCTCAATAGTCAGGCTGACAAGAAACTTACTTCCCACGATCTGCTCTTCATGGTAATGACCATGGAAAGCATAAAATTCCATATTTTCTATTGATATCTGGTCCATCATAGTAAAAACAAAATAGAGAAATTCGAAATATAAAAGAAATACCGAAATTTGGAATCCGTCTAAGACAGTCACAAACGAAATATCGAAAATCGAAATTCTTAAAAAAAATCGAAATATCGAAATTTAAAAACCGTAACCTGCCTGGTGTCCTTCCCCCGTCAAAATAACTACGTAAAGTTACAGCAGGCAGGTAAAAATGAAATATCCAGATTCAAAATCCGAAATTCGAAATCCGCATTCCGAAATTTAAAAACCTGACTGCAAAATACAAATTAATTATTAAGTCCATTTCTTCATACAACTTTTTCTATTTTTGTACCTCTGTAAACTCTTTGCTCTCTGCCTGTCCGACCGGGTTATCCGGGCGGGAACGAATTCATTCCTGCCTAAATGACTCTGCCAAGCGGGCGGGTGGTTAAGAGATTTATGCTGAAATCCCGAATAAAAAAGTAATATGAATATTACCGATAAAGAACCGCGACCACTTAACTTCATTGAAGCCATCATTGAAGAAGACCTTAAGAATGGCAAGAATAATGGCCGGGTGCATACCCGTTTCCCTCCGGAACCAAATGGTTATCTGCATATTGGCCATGCCAAGTCTATCTGTCTGAATTTTGGTCTTGCTGAAAAATATGGAGGAAAGTACAACCTTCGGTTTGATGATACCAATCCGATCACGGAAGAAGTTGAATATGTCGATTCCATAAAGAAAGACATTCATTGGCTTGGATTTGACTGGGAGGACAGGGAATATTACGCTTCCGATTATTTCAGTAAATTATATGATTTTGCCCTGAAACTAATCCGTAATGGTAAAGCTTACGTTGATGACCAGTCAGTGGAGGCCATCAGCAAACAGCGTGGCACACCTACACGTCCCGGAATAGAAAGTCCCTGCCGAAACCGTACTTTTGAAGAGAACCTTGAGCTTTTCGAAAAGATGAAAAGCGGGGAATTTGCCGAGGGTACTCATGTTCTCAGGGCAAAGATCGACATGGCATCTCCCAATATGCACATGCGTGATCCTGTTATTTACCGGATCAAGCATGCATCACACCACCGTACCGGTGATAAATGGTGTATCTATCCCATGTATGATTTCGCACATGGACAATGTGATTATTTCGAGGGGATCACTCATTCTATCTGTACACTGGAATTCGAGGTTCACAGACCTTTATATGACTGGCTTGTGGAAGAGCTCAGGGAAAATGAATACCGCCCCCGGCAGATCGAGTTTGCCCGCCTCAACCTGAATTATACCGTGATGAGCAAACGTAAACTGCTTCAACTGGTGAAGGAGGGATATGTAACCGGATGGGACGACCCGCGGATGCCAACAATTTCCGGATTGCGCCGGAGGGGTTATACGCCCGGATCAATCAGGTCCTTCGCCGAAAAGGTGGGTGTTGCAAAACGTGATAACGTGATTGATGTGGCCCTGCTGGAACATAGTATCCGTGAAGACCTGAACAAAAAATCTCCCAGGGTTATGGGTGTGCTGAAACCACTTAAAATTGTCCTGACAAATTATCCCGAAGAACAGGTGGAATGGATGGAAACCATCAATAATCCTGAAGATGAAAACATGGGAACACGTACCTTACCATTTTCCAGAGAGCTTTATATTGAACAGGATGATTTCATGGAAAATCCCCCGAAAAAATTTTTCCGCCTCTCCCCCGGACAGGAAGTCAGGCTAAAAAGCGCTTATATCATTAAATGCGAGGAAGTCATAAAAGATGAACAGGGAAATCTGAAAGAACTAAGATGTACATACAATCCGGAAACCCGCTCCGGTGGTCCCATGGCTAACCGGAAAGTAAAAAGCACCATCCACTGGGTATCCGTCCGGCATGCCATTCCCGCTGAAATCAGGTTATATGACAGGCTTTTCAATAAAGTAGACCCGGAAGAAACCGAAGAAGGAAAAGACTTCAAAGCTAATCTTAATCCCGACTCACTTATCATACTTAATGGATTTGTTGAGCCCTCCCTGAAACAGGCCAGGCCAACCTACAAGTTCCAGTTCCAGCGGGTAGGTTATTTCTGCGTGGATCCCGATTCAACGGAAGAAAGACCAGTGTTCAACAGGACGGTAACCCTGAGGGATACGTGGGCAAGAATTCAAGCTAAAGCTTGAATTGTTCCTGGTTCCCGGTTGCTGGTTCCTGGTGAGTTAGGAAATTGGGTCTTGAGTTTGAAAAGAATGGTTAATCGGTTTTTATTCCTTGCATTAAATGTCAGAGATACTTAAAACCTTTTTTATTGCTATATTTTAGATAGTTTATTAAACCTGTTATTTGTTTACCAGTTATGTCTGATAAATCATAAGCTTCCTGAAATTCTTTCTTATCAATATAATCCTGATCAAGTGCCCTGTATAATTGTGATTTTAATTCACCCAGAGAGCCTCTTGAAATGGAAAGAAATTGAATAAATTCCTTATTACCTCCTCTTTCAAATCCTTCAGGAATATTATCCATAACTGACCCCGAAGAATCTCTGATCTGATTTACTAGAGAGAAATCTTTAGAAAACCTTTCTTTTTTTGTTAGCTTGTAGACTAGTTTACATAAATTTCTGGCACTCTGCCAGCATTCAAGATCTTCAAATTTTTTAAGTGCTGACATCTCATAATGGATTTTAAAATTAAACATACTTTAATCCTTAATCCATTATTGATCAAAATATCGGTACCTAAAATCCAAAAATATGATTCTAAATAACTTTTCAACCAGGAACTATACCCAACACCCAAACTCAAACACACCAGGAACCAACAACCAGGAACCAGGAACAAAATTCCCGGGCAAGAAAAATTTTCCCCGGGAAATCCAATATCCTTCAAAAGAACCTAATGTGTTGTTATGGAGAGGTTATACTGCCCTTCCGCTTCATCCGCTTCAATCTCATAGGTCCACTCACCGGTATATTCATAATTGTCTTCTTTGATGGTGAAAACCTGTGACCAGTGGACATCAGCGGAGTTATCAATTTCTAGTTCC
The DNA here is from genome assembly GCA_964527875.1 of uncultured Bacteroides sp. Taxonomy (GTDB): domain Bacteria; phylum Bacteroidota; class Bacteroidia; order Bacteroidales; family SM23-62; genus LJUQ01. Next base: position 11,516 of record CAZGOR010000084.1, read on the forward strand.
TTGAACAGTTCATCATCAGGTGAATAAAGGGTAATTGTGATGGATCCATCATTCCGTATTGATCCCTGGATGGATATTCTCAGTGTTCTGATACCCTCATCCACTGAGAAATTACCACTTTTAGATGCAGACTCACCACTAAAATGCTTGCTGAGCATCAGTTGGGTGCTTTTTTCATCCTGTCCGAGATATGTAATACGTGCCTGCCTCTCCTTATCCCTCTCAGAGGGGTTGACAATTATATCTGAACTACCTCTGAGTTGCTGGGATAAAACTTTCTGGTTATTGATAAACAATCCTGTAAGGATCATTACTGAAATAAGAATAAATGTTTTTTTCATGATTAATTGTTATTTATTAAAATTTGATAATTTGAATGATTTTGTTTCTCGCTGATTTGCGCAGATCATTATGCAGATTTTCGCTGATTAGTATGTAATTTTATCTGCGATTATCAGCGGAATAATCTGCGCAAATCAGCGAGAACTTATTAATACTTGATATCAAATTCTCAGTTCATTAATTTCCTGAAACAAAACTAAAAATGAATCTCATTCGTTATTGTTAATGTTGTGTTAATGTCTTGTTAATGATATACTTTGACTATTTGATATTTTAATTTTATATCCGAAATTTGATAGTGTGAAACCCCGTTTTGCCATATGGTTTTCCCTGTTTGCAGTGATCCTGCTCATATTGATA
>CAZGOR010000085.1:0-5580 GCA_964527875.1 uncultured Bacteroides sp.
TCCGGTTTTTAAACGGACACATTTAAACAGCGTGGATGATGACAGAAAAGTCCGGTTTCAACCCTGCCTACCGGCAGGCAGGCGGACACATTCAGGTACCTAAGGGTACCATCCAAACCATCTCGTTCCCACTAAGTGTAGGTATGTGAATGGTATTTTTGATTTTCAACCCTGCATGCCGTGCTCCTACGCTGAAGCTTCAGCGCAAGCGTAAACGCCCGACTGCCTGACACAGTCGGGCAGGGCAGTACAGGCAGGCTGGTGCGGGAAACTATTATTAACTTTATATGGTTATATTAAAAATGCTGATAATAATGATTTTTTACTTTTAATATGTCAACGATAAGATATATATATAAATACATTCATTATTTTTTTTCCTCAAAGCGATCCGTTACAAAAAGAAATTCTTCTTCTTTTTTAAATGAGTTTATGTCGAATGTAATCGGTGGTTCTGACAATTTTGATTATACAAAAATTGAAACTATCAGGAAGGAACTGAGTAAAGATGATTCGGAGATTGAGGTCACTGATCTGGGTGCTGGTTCACAAAGAAGAGCTGGAAAAATCCGTTCGGCAGGTTATATTGTAAATCAAGCTTCCATCAAGCCAAAATATGGAAAGTTATTGGCCAGGCTTGTCGGGTGGTTATCGCCCTCCACAATTATTGAGCTGGGTACAGGAGCCGGATTGAGTACGATGTATATGGCTGCAATATTAAACAAATGTAAGATTTTTTCAGTTGAGGGCTGTCCTGAGATTGCAAACCTTGCAAAAAAAAATATGAATAAGCTTGGTTTGAGAAATGTAGAAATAATTACAGGATCTTTTAATGATATGCTTCCGGAAATTCTTCAAAAAATAAAACACGATTTGTTTGTATTTATCGATGGTGATCATAGAGGAGATCGACTGACCGGATATTATAAATCAATCCTGCCTTTTACCAATAAAAATTCCGTTTTTGTCCTTGATGATATAAGATGGTCGGCATCAATGGAGAATGCATGGCTTGACATCATTAAAAGAAATGAGGTATCAGTGAGTATAGATCTCTTCAGGATTGGAATCATTTTCCTGAAAAAGGATATGGAAAAGCGCCGTTATGTGTTATGGTATTGAGAAATAGAAGAAAAGTCCGCCTGTTCTACCAACTACTCGGGGGAAGTTGTTGACCAGATCAGTTGGTTGCTGGTGAGGGCGGAACTGGTAAAACCCTTGGAATTAACAAGTCATCCCGACGAACGAAGTGAGGAGGGATCTCCCTGTCCTTAACAACCATCCAGGATTTGGGTCATGGCAGAACACCCAAGCTGTATAAGTAGAACTGATAACAACTCATAACAGACGACTTTGATGGATCCATGGAGGTCCCTCAGTCGCTTCGCTCCTTCGGGATGACTTGATCCTAAAGACATAAGTGACTATTGCAACAACAATTAAGATACAACTGAACAACAACTGAAGCACAGGAATAAATGGTTAAATGGCTAAATTGTTAAATGGCTAAATTGTTTATGATTAACGATTTAGAAAAATAACAATTTAACAATTTAACAGTTTAACAATTTATTAAATTAAACCATTTAGTATAAATTTTGTCTATTCTAAAAATAATTATTGTAAATAATTGTTTTTTATAATACACTTTTAACCGGAGGTTAGATAAAGAAGAATAAATTCTTATTTTTGCATACTTTATTTCGAAACATATAATAATGATTTCATGGAAACAATTATAACGCTTGATAAAATTGTCAAAGATTACAAGATTGGAAAAATTATTGTAAGGGCATTGAGAGATATTTCAATTTCAATTGAAAAAAATGAGTATGTTGCTGTTATGGGCCCTTCAGGATCGGGTAAATCGACGTTGATGAACCTGCTTGGATGTTTGGATACACCCACTGAAGGTCAGTATATTTTGAACGGAAATGATGTAAGCAAGTTGGATGATAATCAACTGGCTGATATCAGGAACAATGAGATTGGATTTGTTTTTCAAACATTTAATCTTCTCCCGAGGTATAATGCACTTGAGAATGTTATGCTACCTTTGATTTACGCTGGTGCTTCAAAAACTGAACGGAACCGAAGGGCAAAAGAGGTTATAGAAAACGTTGGTTTATCTGACAGGATCGAGCATAAGCCAAATGAACTATCTGGGGGTCAGAGACAAAGAGTTGCTTTGGCCAGGGCTCTGGTCAATCATCCCAGTATTATTCTGGCAGATGAACCAACCGGAAACCTTGATTCCAAGACATCAAAAGATATCATGAATCTTTTTGATAACATTCACAGCATGGGCAATACCGTTATCATCGTGACACATGAAGAGTTTATCGCAAAAAGAGCAAAAAGAATTATCAAATTGATGGATGGGGAGATCGAGTCGGACACTCTTAATGAAGAAGTAGCTGTGCTGGAGAAATAAATCAGGGATGAAGATATATACAAAAACCGGAGATAAGGGAAATACTTATCTGTGTGGGGGTACAATGGTTCCTAAAAATGATTACCGGATCGAAGCGTATGGAACAATTGATGAACTGATCTCCTGGCTTGGATTGCTTCGTTCACAGGAGTTGGACCAGCATGATATGAATATTATTTTAAAAATTCAGGACAAGCTGATGTTTGTTTCATCTCACCTGTCCGATGAAAAAAAATCACTTCAAAACCTGCCTATATTGAATGAAAATGATGTTGAGTTGCTTGAAAATGAAATCGACAGGATTGATAACCTGTTGCCAACACTCAATTCATTTATCATTCCCGGCGGACATCAGACGATTGCATATTGCCACGTGACACGAAATGTATGCAGAAGGGCTGAAAGACGCCTGGTTCCTGTAATTAAGGAAAGGAAAGAACTTGGTATAACCATGAAATTCCTTAACAGATTATCTGATTATTTGTTTATGTTATGCCGTAAAATTGGAAAGGAAAATAACATAAATGAAATTACCTGGAGACCTAAGTTGTAATTTTATTTTTTTATATATATTTGCACAATTTTTAAAGGGAAAAACTGTCTTGTGTAGCCAAAATTAATCTATTGATATATAGATATTTAGCAATACTCACCTGTAATATAATTTGCAATATTTGCATATCATATTCACAGATTATTTTATTACACAACAGGTTGAAACAAAGTATTTAGATAATAAATACATTGGTATTATGTACTGGACCTTAGAGCTTGCTTCAAAACTGGAAGATGCACCATGGCCTGCCTCGAAAGATGAATTGATCGATTTTGCTATCAGGTCTGGTGCTCCGTTGGAGGTAATAGAGAATCTTCAGGAAATAGAAAATGAAGGCGAGATATATGAGAGCATAGAAGATATCTGGCCTGATTATCCAAGTAAGGATGATTTCTTTTTTAATGAGGATGAATATTAATATGGAAAAGGGGCTTCAGGCCCCTTTTTAATTACCTTTTCCAAACGAATATATCTTCCTTTGAGTGTGGACGGAATTGATCCAACCAGACAAATCCTCTGAGAAATAGTTCATTTTCCTGCAGATGGTCCGGTGGGAAGAGAGTTGCAGCAGGTTCACCAGTAAATTTAATCCGTTCAATTTTACCCTCTTCCAGATAGATGATCAGGTCTGTACTTTCAGCCTTATTTACTCCTATCAATTCCTCCTCATCCTTTGGAAAATAAATGGTTTGCCCATTTCCTTTTACTTCAATCTGCACAAGTTCATTGTCAACAAAAAATCCGATCATATTCCTTCCCTTGATCTGGTTAAATCTGACTGTATCTTCCCGGGATATGATAAATGATGAAGCAGTCAGGTCGATATAGTGTAATTTTTTATGAGCAGTATGCAGATCAATGTGTTCTGCTGTAAGTTGATGCTCTTCAGACCAGAGCACCGGCTCTGAAAAAAACTGAAAAACGGAATCTCTTTCAATATAACTGAGCGAATCACATTTACCCTGAAAATCGTTGCTGAACATCTTTACTTTATAATATGCCATTAAGATTTTGTGCAAGCCTGTTGAATCCAATACTGATTCAAGCGTATCTGCATGGACATAGAGTGTATCTTCATCAGACAATTGTATGAATTCAGCACTGTCGGTGAGCATGGCATATTCCGGATCTTCAATGTAAAATGCAAATTTCCCTTTGAGAATAACATTTTGTGTGGAATCATAAATCTCAACATTGTCGAAAGCCCTTCCAATACCAGTATCCCTCTCATAATACAAACTGTCACCCCTGATGTATTGTCCTTCTGATATTAAATAAGCATTTTCATTGAACTGGGATATATTCCGCTGTGTGTCATACCAGCCATTTTCACAATAAATATAATTCTCTTCACTTATAATTTCTGTAGGGCTTAAAAAGTATGCCACTTCTGTAACAGAATGATATTTAAGTGTATCCGAGAAAATCTTATAATCAGGATTGGTGATTATAACACTGTCTCTGAAATGAAATAGTTTATCTTTTGAATAATAATAACCTAAAATACTCTGTAGCTCGTTATCTCCATTTGTAATTTTTCCGCTATCAAAATAATAACCAATCTTGTCTTCCAGGTTGAAATCCAGTTTTTGGGTCGTTAGTACAGATTCTTTATCGATCAGGATAACATTATTCCTCATCTGTGCAAGTTTATTATCACCATTATAGGTAAGCAGATCTCCGTAGAGATCAAGTGTATCCCCTTGTTCAATATGAATATTATAATAAGCTTTGACAATATTTTCATCGGGATAGAAATAAGCACTATCACAATACATGATTGCTTCTTCATGTTTGAAAATAACATTTCCGATATACCTGATTGCATTCGTACCGAGGCTTTCATCTTTCTCCATGCTGTCGCTGTTAAGGATCTCGATGGTGGTTTCGTTTTGTGCCAGAGAAAAAGAGAACACTGTCACCATCAGGAGGAAAGATAATAATATCCGGTTATATGTTTTATGATGAGTTGATCTGATCATTAATGAAACTTGTAGTTAAGTCTGCAAGTCTTCTATATTGATAATTATCACTGGCAGAGAGTTCCCTCATCCGCCTGTCGGTGTATTCGGGATGACATCGCTCTGAAAAAGGCTAAATGTAAAACCATCAACCGGAAACCGGATACAATTTACCCCGGTTAACAACTTGTTTGACTATCTTACACCGGTTAACAACCGGGTTTGACTATTTCATCCAGGCTATTATACCCCGGTTAACAACCGGGTTTGACTAACGTATTCCTTAGTGTTATTACTGCCGGTTGGCAACCGGCAGAACTATATTCTACACCTTGCCAGTCCAACGTCAGGCTTCTTACTATAATCATGGAAATGACCAGAATTCCAAATCTTTGATTATCATCATTGACAATGAGTTCCCTCCTCACTTCGTTCGTCGGGATGACTTGTTTCAGGATACGACATTTCTTACTCACTGCACCTTGTACCCTGTACCCTGTACCTTGTACCCTGTACCCTGTACCTTGTACCCTGCACCTTGCGACCATTGTGATCCTGTCCCACACTAACTGAGAACTGAGAACTGAGAACTGAGAACTGAGAACTGAGAACTGAGAACTGAGAACTGA
>CAZGOR010000085.1:5680-12154 GCA_964527875.1 uncultured Bacteroides sp.
GAACTTAAAACCCTTCCCTCGACCATGTCGGATTGTTAAAGCTGCATCTCCCGAAAGATCCGTCGATGTGAATATAGGTTGTGGCGATCTTCTCATTGATCCATTCCTGGAAGATCTTTTCTTTTTTAACGGAAAGGGCCATATCTTGCAGCAGTGTATAATCTTCATTTAAATTAGCACGGTGCGGACGTGCACTGTTTTTGAGTTTGACAATCTTGTATACTTGTTTTCCGTTTTCATCGACAGACTCAAAGGATTCGGTGATCTCACCAATATTCATGTCACGGATGACTTCATATTCATTTGGCTGAAGATCATCTAATTTGAACATTGTTGAATTGTCTAAAGGATTTACAACAAGACCGCCGTTTACATTCGTCTGTTTATCCTGTGAGAAATACATTGCAGCCAGTTCAAATGAAATACTGTCTTGTCTGATAAGATTTGCCAGGCTGTCAAGTTTAGATATTGTTTTACTGACCGCGTCGGTACTTATTTTGGGTTTCATAAGAATATGCCTTGTATTGACACGTTCATCCCTTCGCTCAATCAGCTGAATGATGTGATAACCAAATTTTGATTCAACAATATTCGAAACTTGTCCTTTTTTCAGACTGAAAGCAGCTTTGGCATATTCGGGGTCGAGCTCACCCCGACCCATGAAGCCGATCTCTCCACCTCGTGGAGCTGATGGTCCCTGTGAATATAAAACGGCAAGTGTGGCAAAATTTTCACCTTCATTAATACGTTTTCTCAATTCCAGCAAACGCTGCCGGACTTCCAGGATCGCTTCTTCATCAACAGGAGGATAAAGGCATATTTGATTAATTTCTATTTTGGAATCAATATAGGGAATACTGTCTTCCGGAAGATTGTTATAAAATTGTCTAATTTCAGAAGGTGTGATGGTTACCTCTCCTGTTATATTTCTCTGCATCTCCTGAGTAATGAGCTGATCCCTTATCAGACCGCGAAAATCTTCTTTGATTTCAAGAACGGTTTTGTTAAAATATTGTTCAAGTCTTTCCTGGGAGCCTATCTGGTTTATGAAATATTCAAGGCGGGCATCGAGCTGGAGTTCAACCTGGGATTCCGGAATTTCAATACTGTCAATTTTTGCCTGGTTGAGCAAAAGACATTGTGTTAAATGATCTTCCAGAATCATGCATTTCAGGTCGCCGGAATACCTAACACCCTCAGCCCGGTACTGCAGGTAAAGGTTTTCAACATCCGATTGCAGTATTTTTTCTTCCCCGACAATTGCCACTATCCGGTCAAGAATCCTGGGCTGACTAAAAGAAATAGAAGCTGTTAAAATAATATTCAGTATGATCATTAAGATAGATCTGTTTATCATGATCAGTGGTGTTTCATCAGTTAATTCAGTTGTTAATTCAGTTGTTAATTCAGTTGTTAATTCAATAGTTAATTCAATAGTTGTTCAATTGTCTTTAATATTTAAGCGCACTTGAGCCATTTTTCAGTTGTACTTCTTGGTTTATTGTTAAAATGTTAAACTGTTAAATTGTTACATTGTGTGTGGGATTTGAGTAATAGGGTATGTTTAACCACAGAGAGTCACAGAGAATTACAGAGTACCACAGAGCATTAACCAATAACAATACTCATATACCCCATACCCAACACCTAAACACGCAAATTTACGAATATGCCAATTCTCTATCATTACATTCTCCTAAACACTCACACTCCCAAATCCCACACACACTAATATACCAATTTACCAATTAACCAATTTACTATTTTAATATATCGTAAACTCTCCTTTTCTCATGGCATCATTAAAAATATCATTTTCCATTTCATTGATAAACTGTACTTTACGCTTATTTAAAATGATGCTTTTAATTTTGTTTTCTATGTAATCCAGTGGAGCTTCTTCACTTTCAGCACGAAAATCCCTGATATATACATAATACCTGAATGTTGAATCCTGTTGTTCAATATATTTATTATATCTTAAAAATCTTTCAAGGTTGGTGATTTCCTGAGGTAGCTCCAGTTGTATTCTTGAAAAAGGTATCCATTGGTCATTAAAATAGTCATATTTATTTGCATATTGGTAACAATAACTTTCAAGTTGTTGAATATCTTCTTCATTTTCTGATCTGTATAACTGTCTTAACCGGTTCAGGTTGGGTGCATCTGCTGGTATTTTTATAAATAATGCCTTTACGATTGTATTGTAAAGCAAAAAGTTTGATGAATTCTCAGTATAATATTGTTCAATTTCATCGGGCTGAATAACGGTATCAAGTTTTTGTTTGATCAGTGATTGTTCATATTTGAAGATTAGGAGTGATGATCTGTATTCATCCAGTTGTTTACTTACATCCTTTTGTTCGCTTGTAAGGTTTAGCTCAGCTTTCTGAAGTAGTAATTGTTTCTTAATCCATTTATCAATGAAGTTGTTAAGGATCAGTAAGCTGTCATTTTCTGACAGGTTATTTGGAAATATATCCTGAACATCTGATGCATACAGATATCTGTCACCAACACGAGCAAGGGATTGTTGAGCGGGATGCTTATCAAAATGTTTACAACCGGAAATAAGAAGAATCAGGATACTGGTCGAAAAAACAACATAGCCGTTTAAAATGCGGTTTATGGTCATTTTTAGTTTATTCTATTTTTGATAATAATGATCTGTTGACTTTAATCGAATACTTATCCCTGAGTTCTTCAATCCAAAGTTTTTCAAGATATGTCTGATAGTCAGCTGTTACAAGTCCCCTGGCTTCATCGAGTTTTTTTGGAGTAGGTTTAAGCACTTTGTTAGTGACAATGAAAACTACCTTGTCGTCTTTTTTCAGATTTTCCGATATACTGGAGTTCCAGTTTATTTGATCCACAAGTTCATAATCGCTCCTTTCATAAGTTCCGTGTTCAAATTCAATGCATGAACTGTCAGAAAATTCTTTAATCATTGCTTTAACAAGTTGTTCACCAGAGATGTTTTTCCTGCTTCTTTTTGTAAGCATTTCCTTTGCCTTGTTTGCGACTGTTTCGTCCCTGCAGGTATAAATGGTAGCATCAAGCCTTTCGTTCCACATATACTGATCTTTATGATCCTTATAGAATGCTTCCAATCCCGCAGTATCTTTCACTGCTTTTGACCATACCATTTTATCTGTGAGGTCAAATAATAGAATACCATCGTGATATTCCTGCACAAGGTGTTTGAATTCAGGATATTTATATTCAAGCTGATCTTCCTCATATTGAAGTACAGATTTATCAACAAAATCATTGTATTTAATATTTATCAGAACCCCTATATCCATTTTTTTGCCGCCCTGGTTTTGTTTAAGGTATGAAGCAAAATCAGACTGGGTAAATTCTCTATCACCGATTTTGAACAGGATTTTATCCAGTTGGGATGTATTTCCGGGATCCCATTGTTTTTCAAAAAACGTGGTATCAACCAGTGTGTAGAAATTGTGTAAGTTATCCGGATACTCCTGGAAATCATTCTGGTTTTTAATTTTTGATATCAGGGCTTTTCTGCTGAAAACACTACGGTCACTTCTTTTTACATAGTTTTCCAGTTCAGGCTTCATTTGTTCGAAGTTATCAACACTTTTTTTCTCCAGTAGTTTGATAATATGCCAGCCGAACGATGTTTGGACTGGTTCAGAATAATCACCTGCATTTTCCAGGGCGAAAGCAGCATTTTCAAATTCAGGAACCATTCTTCCTGTTCCGAACCATTGAAGTTCACCTCCCCTGGCAGCGGATCCACGGTCTTCTGAATATTTCGTGGCAATTTCAGCGAAACTGGCTCCCTGGTTCAGACTATCATAATACTGATAAATCTTTTTCTTAGCTTCAAGTTTTTCTTCATCAGACATGGTTTCCGGGGTAAGTACCATGATATGTGCCACTCTTACCTGTCCCCTGGCAGGGCGTTTATCGTGGACTTTGATAAGGTGGTATCCATATCTTGAACGCACAGGCATAGATATTTCACCAACAGGAGTGTTATATGCACCTGTTTCAAATGGGTAAACCATTCTGAATACAGTGAAATATCCCACATTTCCTGCATTGGTTTTCACCGAAGGATCATCGGAGGTGGCTTTGGCTACTGTACCAAAATTATCCCCTGCAAGAATTCTTTCGCGGATTTGCAGGGCTTTTTTATAAGCTTTTAATGTATCTTCGGGTGATGCATATTCATCGCAACGGATCAGGATATGACTTGCATGTACGTCATATTGGGCCCTTTCAAATGCTTCCCTGACCAGGGCTTCAACTTCTTCTTGATCACTAAGATAAGGTTTTGCAAGTTGCTTTTTATAACCGTTGAATTCGCGTAAAAATGATTGGGTTGTATCAAGACCTCTTTCCTCTGCTTCAATAACTTTCAGTTTAAAATTGATGAAAAGTTCGAGATATTCCTCAACAGATTGTTGTTCGATGGAAGGATTACTGTTATTTTTTTTATATATACGTTCAAACTCTCCAAGTGTGATATCACGGTCATGAATACTCATCAGAATTTCATCCTTATATTCCTGGGATTGAACGAGTAATGGTACTATAATAAAAATAGAAAAAAAGAGTTTTTTAGTCATTGATAATACGGTTTTTTTTGGTTATAGAATATAGCGTATGAAATTTCAGACTTTTTTTATAACGTATCAGATTGCAGTTTATTACCGGCTGTAATTAGGAGCTTCCCGGGTAATGGTTACATCGTGTGGGTGACTTTCTATAACACCTGCATTGGATACCCTGATAAATCTTGCTTCCTGGAGTTTTGCGATATTTTCAGCACCACAGTAACCCATACCTGCTCTTAAGCCACCGATCATTTGGTAGATCACTTCAGAAAGGTTGCCTTTGAACGGTACCCTGGCAGTGATCCCTTCAGGAACCAGTTTTTCGATATCATTTTCCATATCCTGGAAGTATCTGTCTTTTGAACCCTGTTGCATGGCTTCGATGGATCCCATGCCACGGTATGATTTATATTTTCTGCCGTTATAAATAATGGTTTCACCCGGAGATTCCTCCACACCTGCAAATAAGGTACCTGTCATGATCGAGTGTGCGCCGGCAGCGATTGCTTTGGTGATGTCCCCCGAATAACGGATACCGCCATCGGCAACAATTGGAATACCGCTTCCTTTTATGGCTTTGGCTACATTAAAAATTGCCGTTAGCTGTGGGATTCCAACACCGGCGATCACTCTGGTTGTGCAAATTGAACCCGGTCCGACCCCAACTTTTAACGCATCAGCACCAGCTTTAATCATATCATGAGCTGCATCGGCAGTACCGATGTTTCCGGTTACAACATCTGTATCAGGATATTTCTTTTTTACCTGCTTGAGCATGTCTAACACACCTTTTGTATGTCCATGAGCAGTATCGATCACGATTGCATCAACATCAGCTTCGATTAATGCAGTAACCCTGTCTAGCCCATCAGTTGCTACACCAACAGCAGCAGCAACCCTGAGCCTTCCCTGCGAATCTTTACAGGAATTGGGTCTGTCTTTCGATTTTGTGATGTCTTTATAAGTGATCAGTCCTATCAGGCGGTTCTCACCATCAACAACCGGTAATTTCTCAATTTTATGCTTCTGGAGTATCTCGGCAGCTTTAATAAGATCGGTTTTCTGGGTTGTTGTAATAATATTCCCGGTGGTCATCACTTCATGGACGGGTCGGTTCATTTTGGTTTCAAACCGCAGATCGCGGTTGGTGACAATACCTATCAGTTTCTTATCATCATTCACAACAGGTATGCCTCCAATCTTATATTCCTGCATCAGACTCAGTGCTTCAGCAATGGTGCCTTCCGCAAGTATTGTGATCGGATCGAGGATCATGATATTTTCGGCCCGTTTCACTTTTCTTACCTGCCTGGCCTGTTCATCAATGCTCATATTTTTATGGATCACACCAATACCGCCTTCCCTTGCTATGGCAATGGCAAGGTCGGCTTCGGTTACCGTATCCATTGCGGCAGAAATGATTGGGACATTCATCATAATGTTCCTTGAAAACATTGTTTTAAGATCAACATCCCGTGGTAAAACTTCAGAATATGAAGGTAACAGAAGAACATCATCAAATGTGAGGCCTTCCGATATAATTTTCTGATCCTCAAATGGCATGGTTTATTGTTTTTGGTTAGATTAAAATTGTGCGAAAATACAAAAAATTACCGATATTGTGTCAATGGATTTTCAATGAAGCTCCATTGACACAATATGAACATATACCAGCAAATACTTGAGAAATACTGGGGATTCAAAGAGTTCCGTCCCCTGCAGGATGAAATCATCAAATCCATCGCTGCAGGACGGGATACGCTCGGACTGATGCCCACAGGTGGTGGTAAATCGGTCACCTACCAGGTTCCTGCCATTGCCAGCGAGGGGATGTGCCTTGTGATCACTCCTCTCATTGCACTGATGAAAGACCAGGTTGAAAAACTTA
>CAZGOR010000086.1:0-5770 GCA_964527875.1 uncultured Bacteroides sp.
CTTGGTATATTTACAAGAATGACCTTCCCCACTTTGCCTTCGATCCTTGAATTCGAAAACAGCTTACTGATCAGGGCAATGTTATTTTTTAAACCTGCTTACGGCAGTAATAAGAGCTTACCTGCCGCGGGAAACTTATCAATTTATGAGACAGGGAAAAACAATACGCTGGATGCCCTTTTAACCTATTCCGATGGAACCAGAATAACAGCAAATCTGAACGTAGATGAATTATATGATGAAGAAACGTGGTATTCTTTCGATATTACAGATTATTTAATTTATGATATTTCGGATCATTATCTTGATCCCGATAAAGCACTTTCAATCAGTTTTTCGTATTCGGTTATATCCAATTCGCTGGATCAGTTATTACTCGGCGGATCTTTCAATAAATTAACCAAACCAAAGCTAGAAATATTATTTCTTTTTTATGATCAGCAATAAAGAATTATCATCATTTACAGCTATCTGCCGGCCGGCTGTCATTATATCGCTGTTCCTTTCTGTCTTTTACACAACGGATGCCCAATACTCTTCAAATTCCATTTATTCATTATATAACCTTGGTGACTTAAATTCATCCGGACCGGTTAAGACCTCCGCGATGGGAGGTGCTGCATTTGCACTGAAATCAGAAGATTTTCTGAATAACCTGAATCCTGCTTCATTCACTGAATTCGATAGCACCACCTTTATGTTCAGTATGGGGCTGAACGGTTATGTATCATCATTTGAATCCATGAATGAAAGCAAATCTGCTGCCGATTTTAACTTCAACCATATTGCCCTCGGATTTCCGGTGACAAAGTGGTGGGGATCATGTGCCGGGGTAATCCCTTTCAGCAGTGTTGGCTATGATATCTTAACCACGGTGCCAGTCGAAGGAACAAATACAAGTATTGAAACGAAATTTACCGGGACAGGAGGAGTAAACCAGTTTTACCTGATACACTCATTCCGTCTAACCCGACAATTATCCCTGGGTATCAATGTTTCATATCTGATGGGAACAATCACTCAGACTGAGTTAAATAATATGGCAACTTTCAATCAGTCCGATATAAGTACTGTCCAAACCCGCTATTTCAGAAATTTTTATTATGCACTTGGATTACAGTATAATCAGCAATTCTACGACAACAAATTATCTATAGGAATAACCTGCAGTCCGGGACAAAAATTAAATACACGATACAGCATGGAAATTATTATCCCGGAAGCAGATACACTGCACAGCAAACCTGTTAACAAGGATGATTATATGATACCTTTATCCCTGGGTGCAGGATTGGCCTGTAATATTCATTCCAATCTGGAATTCGTGTTTGATTATGGTATTCAGAAATGGTCGGATGCTGAGCTTTCTTTTAACAAAGCCAGGCTAACCGATAGCTATCATTATAATTTCGGTATCCAATACCGTCCCGCTCAAAAATTAATCCGTAGTTATCTCAGATCGATCCGGTACCGGTTAGGTGCATATTATGAAAATACCTATCTTGAAATGAGAGGCAATCCCATCCGGGAAATTGGTATCACTTTTGGTGCCGGAATTCCTGTAAGCTGGCAAAAATCAACAATTAACATTGCTATCGGAATAGGTAAGCTGGGAACATTGAATAACGGGCTTGTACAGGAAACCTACTGTTCTTTTAATTTAGGTTTTGATTTTCATGATTACTGGTTCATTAAAAGAAGATACGATTAATCCCGAAAGTATTGACTTTGGTTTTGAGCTTCCCACAGGCATGCAAAATTTCAGATTTTTATCTCAAGTGATTTTCCGTCAGCCGTCCATGAAGCCATTGAAATTCTTTCCATACCCTGAAATCCCTCATTCTTGCTCTCTTTGCCATCAAGGGTGAATTTTTCATTTTGTGTAAATTCCTCACCCTGGAAATCGGATGATGAAACATGACTCCCAAACTCACCAGTAACCATCAGTTAAACCAATATGACAGCTTCACAACCAGTCCCCTGTTTTTCGTCTGCAGGTTTTCCGTGTAAGCATTTTCAGTATATACAATATACAGGTCTGAGACCGGGGCAAAGCGCCACTGGAACCTCATGTTCACATTCAGGTTATCAATCTGGTTATTGTACTGAACAAAAGTGGTAAGAAAAAGTTTTTCAGTAAATGTGATATCCAGGCGGGGGCCGATCAGTACCAGGTCGGCACTGTTATATGGTTCAGGTAAGGATACCCTGTTAAAAGCTGTGGCAAGGGCAAGGCTGCCATAAGGCTGGACACGGTAGGCAGCTTCACCGTCAAAGCTCAACCTCGTGCCATTATAAAAACCGCCATAACGCACACCCAGGTCATAAGTAAACAGATTTCTGCTATCAGACACATACTGAGCCGAAACTTCAGTCCATGAAAAATCACTGCCGGCCGGGATTTTTTCTCCACCGGTATTGGTTGGATCAAACGGTCTCCTCAGTTTAACATATCCCCGTTCGATATCTGCCGAGAAACTGCTCCTGTTCAACCATTCCACACTATAACCAAACTGTATTTCATGATCGGTAACTGCAAAATCAGGATCAAGGATATATTGCGCATTAATTTCAGGACCATGATTGGCAATACGCTGTGATACAGGATAAAATTTATAGCCCACGCTTGCATCACCCTGATAAATTCCAGTCCGCCTGATATAACCTACTTCAGCCTGGTAGTCAGCCCCGAGCAGGACCTGGCTCAGCGATGCTCTTATTGTTTGCGTGTTATATACCAACCTCCCTAAAAGTGCAGCTGTATTACCAGTCATTCCCGGGTAAAATGACTGATGATAAAAGAATTTCCCTGTCCATTTGTTGTCAGCCGTGGCAAGATTAAAATCAATTCCTGCCACCCGGTTATAACGATGTACGCCATCTCCGCCATCAGAAGTATCATCAGGAGTAACCACGACCTGTTTATTAACCATGAAAGCTGTAAGATTGGAACGGCTGAAAAGCTGACGCTGGACCGTTGCAACCCCGTAGTTATTTCCTGTGATCGTATCTTTGATGCCGGTCTGCATATCCATCAGTCCAATCCGCCATTTTTCAGCAACCTTGCCGCTGAGCCTGGCACCTCCCAGCACCGGGCTGTCAAGGCCGATCCGTCTGGAAAAGAAGGGACGCATTTCTTCTGCACCAAGATCGGCAAATATGTCACTGTTCTCAAGAAAGAATTGCCTTTTCTCAGGGAAGAATAATTCGAACCTGTCGAGGTTGGTTCGCTGCCGGTCAACCTCCACCTGGGAAAAATCAGGATTCAGGGTCAGATCAAGGTTCATGGAAGTTGAAAGGATAACCTTGGCATCCAGTCCGGCCGAACCATCCCAGTTCGTTTTATGATCCACCTCCTTATCCTGTGACACTTTTCCTAAAAGATACGGGATCAATGAAAAACGGATACCGGATTTGGGCATGGGTTTATCCCAAACCAGGCCACCGGTAAAAGCCAGGTTAGCCGTCGGAAACTGGCGTGGCATAGGAGCCCAGCTTGATTTTTCACTGGCTTTGAGGTCCAGCCTGCTGAAATTGATCCCCCATTCAGCAACTCCACTTTTGTACCGTATACTTCTGAATGGAATAAAGAATTCTGCCACCCACCGGTCAGGATAGTTCTGCACCGCAGATTTCCATTTGGTATCCCATTCGAGCGAGACAAAACCTCCTTCACCATGTTGGCCATCCCATTGTGCCCCGGCTGCCGATACACCAAATGCAAATCCATTTGTATAATCATTATAAGTATCAATGAAGACAATAAAATTATCATTGACCTGAAAGCTCCAATCCCGTCGAAGCGATTCAACCGGCCGCCTCCCCGGAAGGGTATCATGACATATAACCCCCACATATATACCGGCATCGTCATAGGTCAGCATGACTTCAGTACTGGCCCGTGCATAACCGGTATCTATAGGTAATACACGTTGAAATTGTCTGGCGCGTTCGGCTGTAACCCAGACATCTTCATCCAGAATTCCATCAACTTCTATTTTTTCATCGGTTAGGTAAATATGAATACGATATTTCCCACGGTTAATTCCCTTTTCTTGGGCTGATACATGAAATTGGGAAATAATAAAAAGAAACAGGACTAAAAGAATATTGTGAAACTTCATATATTGAAATATTTAAGAATCTAAAGAAATTTTAAAGATAGGTTTTTTTAAGTGTTTTTATAAATGTTTTTATACCAAAGAAGAACTGTAAAAGCCAGATTAGGAGTGTAATACAAACAATTGTTGTGTCCCGGCCGGAATGCCGGGTTCTACAAGTATCTGATAATAAGAATGAAGGCTGGCTGAAAGTCCTGCCTGCAGATAGGTTGCCGACCATAATCAATATTTATACTAATGTTGAGGCTGTCTAAAAAGTTATGATATGACATGTAGAGCCCGACTTTTAGTCGGGACATTTAACTTACCAATGTTGTTGGCATGTTACGGTTATCCCACCGGGACATTCAATTCAACGGTTTTGATGACAAGAACAGATTTTCCAGCCGGGCCAACCAATACTCAAGTGTTGGTGGCAGGAAGGAATTCTCAGTTTAAGGCTAGTGCTATGTTAAACCATTATTAATGAGAGCTTTAGTCTGGCATTATTAATTTAAAGCTACATTTCGGAGCAGGTTCAATATTCCAGTATTCCACTATTCTGATCCACAATTTTTTTTAATCAACAAGATAACCTTAATTTTATGTCAAACTCATCTTAAATAAAATCGGAGGACAAATCATGACAACCAAATTGTTTTTATTCATTGCTACTTTGTTTTTTCTGTTTCAAACCTCATTAAAGGGACAGCCTGATGTCCCGGTTGAAGAATGGACAAGCAAGACAATCATGCTTATCTGCGCCCACCCGGATGATGATGCCAGGTCGCATGGTACTTTGGCCATGCTGCAGGAACATGGCAATGAAATCTACATTGTTATTTTAACTTCAGGAAACGTAGGCACCCAGGATCCTGATATTTCCATGACCGATCTGGCCAGGATCAGGAAGCAGGAGGAGATCGATGCATTGGCTGAAATCGGTGTCCCTGCCGATCATTATTTCAACCTCGGTTATAACGATGGGATGGTTGAGTTACAGGATGAAGAGGAAGTCATTTCAAGGCTTGTCAGATTTTTACGCCAGTATAAGCCTGATGTTGTGATGGCGTTTGATCCTGGTAAGGGAAAAATGCGCTGGCATAAAGCTGATCACCGGGCTGCATGCTGGCTTGCAGTGGATGCGTGCCGGGCAGCCATGTGGCCACTTCTTTATGAGGGACAAATTATTCATGAAAACCTCACACAGCACCAGGTTCCTGAATATCTGCTGTTTGACGGTTTCCCTGAAGACCAAAATACCAAGGTAGACATAACACCTTATTTTGAAAAGAAGATCAATGCCAGTTTGAAATATGTGAGTCAGTGGAGTTCCGGCTGGTCGAAATATACCGGTCCCCAATTATCTGCTGAAGAAGAAAATCAGCTGAGAGAACGACTCAAAAACAGTGTCACTTCGAAAAACGGCAAATACTATGAACAGTTCAGATACTATAAAGGTTTACCCGATGGGATAGGGAGATAAAACAGGTTGCAGGGTACAGGTTGCAGGGTACAGGTTGCAGGGTACAAGTTGCAGGTTGCAGGTTGCAAGGTACAGGTTGCAGGTTGCAAGGTACAGGTTGCAGGTTGCAGGTTACAAGGTACAGGTTAAAAGGTACAGGTTGCAGGTTGCAGGTTGCAGGTTACAAGGTACAGGTTGCAGGTTG
>CAZGOR010000086.1:5870-12121 GCA_964527875.1 uncultured Bacteroides sp.
CAGGTTGCAGGGTACAAGTTGCAGGTTGCAGGTTACAAGGTACAGGTTGCAGGTTACAAGGTACAGGTTACAAGGTACAGGTTGCAGGTTGCAGGGTACAAGGTACAGGTTGCAGGTTGCAGGGTACAGGTTGCAGGGTAAAAATGTAAATATGAAACAAATTATTTTCCCTGAAAGGAAAATATAATTTAGCCCAGGGCGTTGCCCTGGGCTGATATATCATACCCTTTGAGTGTTAAAAAAATCATGTTGCTAAATTCTATGAAACTATCATCTGAAATCTATATAAGATATTTTATCTTCCCATTTACTAAAATTATTAGGTCATTTTCTACCATTTTTGGGATTATTATTATCATATTTTCATCAACCGGATGTTCACGAAAAGGATCTCCTGACTCCCCAACCAATTACCTTCAGAACAGGCCGCCTCTTATTGCAAAACCCTATCTTGAGCTGCCTTTGGTCAGCATTAAACCGGAAGGCTGGTTGTTGGAACAGCTGAAAACAATGAAAAGCGGCCTTACCAGCCATCTTGATGAAGCCTATGAGGCAGTAGTAGGATCACGGAATGGCTGGCTCGGCGGGGATGGAGATGGGTGGGAGCGCGGGCCTTACTGGCTCGACGGATTGGTTCCCCTGGCATATATCCTGGATGATCCGGAACTAAAAGCCAAAGCACAGCCCTGGATAGAATGGAGCCTGAATAACCAGGCTGAAGACGGGTATTTCGGACCGGTTCCTTTTGAAAAAGAACCGGAACCGGAGCCTGGTCTTCAGAAAACCCGTCGCCGTGATTGGTGGCCTAAAATGGTTATGCTCAAAGTATTACAACAATATTACAGCGCCACCGGTGATAAACGCGTCATCAATCTGATGACAGAATATTTCCGGTACCAGCTGGCACATCTACCGGAAACACCCTTGGATAACTGGTCATTTTGGGCAAACAGACGCGGCGGGGATAATCTTATGATGGTTTACTGGTTATATAATATCACCGGTGATGAATTTCTCCTTGACCTTGCCGGCCTGATACATGAACAAACATTCCCATGGGTACAAATATTCCTGAATGAAAAATGCTACGAAGGTCCGGAATTATCACATTTATATCCATATAACGTATCGAACAAATATCCGTTCGACACATTACTTATTAACAGACTGTGTGTGAAACAGCTGCAGAGTTTCCACTGTGTAAACCTGGCCCAGGGCATCAAGGAACCTGTTATATATTATCAGCATTACCCGGATCCTGTTTATATCAGGGCTGTGAAAAAAGCATTCCGCGATATTAAAGAATTCCACGGACAACCACAGGGCATGTATGGTGCTGACGAGCCCATGCATGGCAATGATCCCACCCAGGGAATTGAGTTATGTTCTGTTGTAGAACTAATGTATTCACTGGAAAAGATGCTTACCATTACCGGTGATATACAGTTTGCCGATCATCTTGAAAAAATTGCATATAATGCTCTTCCGGCTCAGATCAAACAGGATTTTTCTGTGCGGCAATATTTCCAGAGTGCAAACCAGGTGATGCTCACCCGGCACAGGCATAATTTTTATGAGGAAAATTATCATGGCGGAACTGATCTTTGCTTTGGTTTGCTCACAGGTTATCCATGCTGTACATGCAATATGCACCAGGGGTGGCCTAAATATGTTCAGAACCTTTTTTACAGTACCCGGGATAATGGTATTGCTGCTTTGATGTATGCCCCCTGTTATGTTAACATGCTCGTTTCAGATAGCATCCCTGTTAAAGTCACAGAAGAAACAGATTATCCTTTTGACGAGAGCATCCGGTTTACCATCCATTGTCCTGATAAAACGATTTTTTCCTTCCATCTCAGGATCCCCTCATGGTGCCGGAAAGCTGAGATCAAAATAAACGGTGAAGAATTTTTAACATCCCCGGGAGGTAAAATCAGCGTCATCGACCGTGAATGGAATGATAGTGACGAGGTTGAGCTGTTCCTGCCGATGGAAATCACCTTCAGCAGATGGGTTGAAAATTCGGTAGCTGTGGAAAGAGGTCCACTGGTCTATTCGCTGAAGATCCGTGAGAAGTGGATCTCCAAAAATGATGGTGACCATTTCGGAACTTATGAAGAAGTATATCCCCTTGATCCCTGGAATTGGGGTTTACTGGAATCAGCCATTGAAGATCCTGCAACAGGATTTCAGTTTGTTAAAAATACACCTGATCCATTGTATCCCTGGTCAGTCGATCAGGCCCCGGCAGAAATCAGGACCCATGGTAAGATCATCCCCGACTGGAAGCTATACCGGGAAATGCCAGGCCCCCTTCCACACAGCCTGCCATTGCAACACTTGCAGGATGTGGAACCGGAGGATATCACACTCATACCTTACGGATGTACAAAACTAAGGATTACGGAATTCCCTGTTGTGAGATGAGTATAATAGTCAATGGTTGATGCAGCGATAGCTTTGGCACCCGCATTCAATCCTTTCCATACAGCAGAACCGTATGTACAGGCTACAGTTGACCAGTGATGACCTGTTGCACCGGGAACACCTCCGGGAAACATATTTGAACTAAAACACCAGACTAAAAACAGTTTCTTTCTCAGGAACCGATTTAACTGTGATACTTCCTTTATGCATGTTCATGAACTGTCTGGCAAGAGTGAGACCTATGCCGGTACCCTTATCTTTTGTGGAATAAAAAGGCACAAAAATATTTTCAATTATTTCATCTGTAATCCCATATTATGCATCCATCATCAATGAATCGGCTGTTAATTTCCTTGAACTCGAAGATCCTCTTTCTGCACGCTTTGATATTGTACCCTGGCCTGCTGTCGACAGTATCGATTATAATATTATCGGTGTCTTGAAAGATTTTTACTTTCAGTTGCTCCATCACGAGATCGGACAATGGATCCTTTATCCGTTAAGAGAAGATATCGCATGGTATGCAAGTTACATTATGATCAGGATAAATACGGAAAATATTCAGTCGACACTTAGATTTATCAAAGACAAATGGGATGAGTTTACAGGTGAATTTCCTTATGAGTATTCCTTTCTTGATGAAGATTTCAACAATATGTATCAGAAAGAGATGAAAGCCAGGAAAATATTTACAATATTTTCCATATTTGCAATGATCATTGCATGCATGGGCTTACTCGGTTTGGCATCTTTTACGGCGAACCAGAAAACAAAAGAGATCGGCATCAGGAAAGCTATGGGTTCGACAGCTTTAAAAATACAACTTCTCCTTTCCGGACAATAAGCGAAATGAACTTAAAATTTAACATATTTATTATATTATTTGTAATCATTTCAATCAATAATCTGAAAGGACAAGATACCATTCAACAACAAAATGTGCTTTATCCCGGGATATCTTTACAGGCTGGCCTGGGATTCCTGGCAGTCTGTGACGAAAGTATCTCAAAAGAAAAATATTCGGGTTGGTATCCGCATGTTGGCCTGGGATTTGAAAGATACCATAAAAACCACTTCCGGCAAAGGATATTGAAGCTTTACCAAGGTTCCGGTATCAGGAACTATAATGTTTCAGCTAAACTGGCACAAATTCATTTTTCTGAAAAGAAGTATTACCATGTTCACAATATTACATTGTTTTCAAATGATGGCTCTATTCATATCGGTCCCTTGACCGATTATTATCTGTACTTCTGACAACAGAATATTGCCTCGAACAGTACGACCATTACATCCGCGTACTCCACGGCTGCGCTATTTTCCCTGGGATTAACGTCTTTGCTGTCATATCATTGTAATCCCAGGATACAGCTATTGTGTACACTTGAATCAAGTTTATTATCTGCCGGCATGAGATTGGTCAATCCTGAAGAAGACGAATTGTTCAAATCCTTTTCATTCCTGTCAGGTGTGAATAGTGTTGCAAACATTTCGGCACAGTATAAAGTAAATGCAAGGTTCTTTTTAGTACTGGCTTATCAATGGCATATTTGCAGGAATAAGAAATGGGACTATTTGCTGATATCTGATCACAATTATATACCTTACATGTAAACTCAATCTGCTCAAATAAATGGTTAAAAGAATTCTATATTTGATATTGTTCCTTTCTCTAATAAACTGTCAGCCGAAAACCGACAACCGGGAACCAATATTCTATTATCTTTGCATAACGTAAGCGAGACATACAATGGCAAATCAAACGAAACGAAATAATGTAAGCAGGCTGAAGGATAAGTACCGCCTGATCATCTATAATGACAAGACTTTTAAAGAAGTATGGCATCTGCGTTTATCGAGATTGAATTTTATAGCACTTGTTATTGCAATTATTGTTTTCCTTTCAGCCGGGATATACTCATTAATTGCTTATACAAGTATCCGTGAAATGATCCCCGGGTATCCCGATGACATGATGCGCAGATCTATCCTGATGAATGCACTCCGACTTGATTCTCTTGAGAATGAGATCAGAATAAGAGATATGTATTTTACAAACCTGAATGCCATCATCGCTGGTGAAGAACCCGATAATATGCTTGCATCCGCCGACACAAACATTGAGTATACAAACATTGATTTAAGCACTTCCATTGAAGATTCTATACTCCGTATGCAGATCGAGGAAGAGGAGCAGTACAATCTTACTGTTTCGGATAATCTTTCTTCATCATCCGGACTTGTAAGCACTCATTTCTTCGCTCCCATAAAGGGACATGTCACCAATTCATTCAACGCAAATGAAAATCACTTTGGTACCGACATTGTCGCTGCACCAAATGAGGTTGTGAAAGCCACGATGGATGGTACGATTATCATAGCTTCATGGACTGTTGAAACGGGTTATGTTATTGAGATACAACATGCCAATAATCTTATCTCTGTGTATAAACATAATGCAGAGCTGTTAAAAAAGGCAGGTAATATTGTGAAAGCCGGTGATGCAATTGCTATTATTGGAAATTCAGGTGAACTTACAACCGGTCCCCATCTTCATTTCGAATTATGGCATAACGGTACCCCAATTAATCCGGAAGAATATATTGTTTTTTGAATCTCTCATGGTCCGACCCCAATCATGAAGAAACATATAGCCATACTTGGTTCAACCGGTTCTATTGGTACCCAGGCACTGAAGGTCCTCGGGAATCATCCTGACCTGTTTAAAATTGAAGTTCTGACCGCCGGAAGCAATGCCAGATTACTGATCAGTCAGGCTATGCAGTTTCTTCCCAAACATGTCGTCATAGCAAATCAAAGAAAATACCGGGATGTATCTGAAGCTTTATCCGGATACCCGGTTAGTGTTCATGCAGGACAGGATGCAATTGACCGTATCGTGGAAATTGATTCTGTCGGTATCGTGCTCGCTGCCATGGTGGGTTTCTCAGGCTTAAAACCAACCCTTTCAGCTATCCGGTCCGGGAAAGATATTGCCCTTGCGAATAAAGAAACACTTGTTGTTGCCGGAAAGCTTATTAAACAATTGTCTGATGAACATAAGATTAATATTCTTCCTGTTGATTCTGAACACTCGGCAATTTTTCAATGCACTGTCGGAGAAGAAATGAATCCTATTGAGAAGATTTACCTGACAGCTTCAGGCGGTCCTTTCAGAGGTAAAACACGGGAATTCCTGAAAAAAGTAACCAGCAAAGAGGCATTGAAACATCCAAACTGGCGTATGGGGAAAAAAATCACGATTGATTCTGCCACGTTAATGAATAAAGGACTGGAAGTGATCGAAGCCAGATGGCTTTTTGATCTTCAGCCTCATCAGATTGAAGTGATTGTTCATCCTCAATCTGTTATCCATTCAATTGTCCAGTTTGAGGATGGCTCAATGAAAGCTCAGATGGGACTTCCCGATATGAAACTGCCTATCCAGTATGCTTTTGGATTTCCTGAAAGAATCAAATCCGATTTTCCCAGGTTTTATTTTAAAGATTATCCAAATCTTACTTTTGAGGCACCTGATACAAAAAAATTTCGTAATCTTGCACTCGCTTATAAGGCACTGGAAAAGGAAGGCAATGCACCCTGTATTCTAAATGCCGCGAATGAAGTTGCAGTTGAAGCATTTTTAGCCGGAAAGGCCGGATTTCTCGATATTTCCGATGTCATTGAGAAAACAATGGATAAAATGTGTTTGATTGAGAATCCCGACTACAACGATTTTGTCCAGACCGATACAGAAGCAAGGAAAATAGCAAAGCAACTTATTGAAGGGTATGCTAAATAATATCAAATTTTTACAATAC
>CAZGOR010000087.1:0-12114 GCA_964527875.1 uncultured Bacteroides sp.
TGAAAACTCTGTGGACTCTGTGGTTTATACTACTTTTTAGACAGTCTCTTTATTATGCATAATTATTATAAAATTTTAGACCTATGAAAACAAAATCCATTATTGCTATTCTTTGTTTACTGCTTGGTTTGAGCTATGAATTGGACGCTCAAAGTGAAAATACAAAAATTTATACGGTATTTTTATCCCAGGGCTATGTCGGACCCGGAGGATCTGCGAAAAATCCTATAACCAATACTGAACTTTTGAATAAACTTCAAAGTGAATGTCCCGGGATAGATTTTATTGTCAGAGACATTACGGAAACTGATATTTCCCATGAATCAGTTCTTAATGAACTGGAGAATTCAAAGGGAAATACAGATGGAGTACTGATTATCGGCACATTAAGCGATTATAAATTAGCATTCACAGGATTACCAACGATCATTGTATACAATCTCTGGGAATGGGATAAGAGTCCTTATAAACTTTTCGCTACAGGAAAAGAGGAAGAATGTGTACTTGTAGGAGGTCCTGAATATAAAAACGGAAAAATCCTAACTGCCCAGTTAGACAGAAGACAGATTTGTGTCCCGGCTAAGTCAGAGGCTATGTTCAAAGATTTAACAGAAAAGATTAAGCTGATTCAAGCGATAAAGAAGCTTAAAGAATCCAGAATATTGTCTGTGTCACCGTATCAATATCTTGCCCAGGTAGACTACCAGGGAGATATAAATAAACATATTCCCCAAGATTATAACGAAAGGTATATTCGTGCTTTAAAGGAATCACTTGGTGTCGAAATTGTCAGAGTGGATCCTGAGGAGTTTTATAAAGCTTATCAGGAAACTAATGAAAAAGAAGCAGAAAAAATTGCCGAAAAATGGATCGAAGAAGCTGCAGGAGTAAAAGCTGCAAAATCAGAAATAATAAGAACAGCCAGGGCATATCTTGCCTTTGAAAAATTAAGGGAAAAGTATGATTGCAACGCGGTATCAACACATATGAGATCATTTACCGGAAGCGGAAAAGTTGAAGACAGGTTCTGGCCCGGATTAGGTTTAGAATGTGGCTTTAAAACAAGAGGGATACAGGCTGTTTGTCAGGATTATCCAAATATATTAATAGCGGAAATGCTGGGCTATTTCATGACAGGCAGGCCAAGTATGCTTGGTGATCTTATGATAGATACCGAAAATTCTGTGGATATCCTTACTCACTGTGGTGCACCCATTAATCCTTATGGTGATGAAAGAAGGATTCCTTATCTTATCCGGACTCATGCCGAAAGTCCGGTCAGAGACACCAGGGAACCCGGTTCTTCTACCGGAATACAAGTGGAATGGCCGGCAGGTGAACCCGTTACCATTTGGAAAGTATATGTACTTCATAAAAAAATAGGGTTACATACAGGGAAACTTGTGGATGGTCATGCAA
Source organism: uncultured Bacteroides sp. (assembly GCA_964527875.1). Taxonomy (GTDB): domain Bacteria; phylum Bacteroidota; class Bacteroidia; order Bacteroidales; family SM23-62; genus LJUQ01. The sequence goes on from CAZGOR010000087.1 coordinate 1,420, forward strand.
TCTATAAGAACCTGGACGATATTATGTGCAGAACAAAGATCATAGCTGAAGTGGATGCAGAAGAAGTACAGAATCATTATTTTTCTGATGCATACGGAATTCACAGAGCAGCAACGCTTGGTGATCTCAGAGAGCAAATTAAGAATTTAGCTATCCTGATCGGTTTTGATGTTATGGAGGAAGACAGGCCTGACTGATAAGATGCATATATATGGCGATATGAGGATATGGAATAGAAAGTGTGAAAGTATAAAAGTTTGAAAGTTACTGCCGATTGTCAATCGGCAGCTCTCACGATGCTGGATGAAAGAGAAAGGTCCGGTTGCCAACCGGACACATTTAGTTTCTTGTTCCTGCCCGCCCGTACCGAACAGTACGTTCGGGCGGGGTTTCTGGTTCCTGGTGTGTGTGGGTTGAGTGTGAGTGCAGGATTGTTTCTGGTTCCTTGTTTCTGGTCAGAGTCGAGGCGAACTCAGCGACTGATGTAGTTAACCCCGATTTGGCAATCGGGGGTTGAATGCGGTATTTGTTATTTAGTAATCTATAAAACCTATCACTATGAACCACAGATTATCTCCCTTCATTTTCATCCTGATGATTACAGTTATGATCAGCTGTAAGAGTCCTTCTGAAAAGACAAATCAACAACCCAACTTCATCTTCATCCTTGTCGATGACCTGGGATGGACAGATATTGGATGTTATGGGAGCACTTTCTATGAAACTCCGAATATTGACCGGCTGGCTTCAGAAGGAACACGGTTCACGAATGCATATGCAGCATGCCCCGTATGCTCACCGACACGGGCAAGTATCATGACGGGAAAATATCCGGCCAGGATTAACCTTACGGACTGGATCCCCGGAAGGCAGCAGTATGCCGGTCTTCAACCATGTGATAAATTGATTCCAAAAGATTTTGAACTTGAGATGAAACTTGAGGAGATTACAATTGCTGAAGCCTTGAAGGAAGCCGGATATAAAACCTTTTTCGCCGGCAAATGGCATCTTGGGCAAGATTCAATTTACTGGCCTGAATATCAAGGATTTGATGTAAATAAGGGAGGATGGAGAGTTGGATCACCGCAGGGTGGATACTTCAGCCCCTGGGTGAATCCAAGACTGGGAAACGGCCCTGAAGGGGAACACCTTACCGACCGGCTGACTTCAGAATCCATTCAATTTCTTGAGTCTATTAATGATGATCCCTTTTTACTTTATTTATCGTTTTATGCGGTTCATACCCCTCTCCAGGCAAAAGAAGAACTCATCAGGAAATATGAAAAAAAAACAGACAGCCTGAGATTGAATCAAATGGAACAAACTGTCACGGACAGGGACTGGATGAAGACAGCACCTCCAGGAGGTACATTCGTTGAACGGATTGTACAGGGTCATCCTGTATATAGTGGTATGATTGAAACGCTGGATATAAATGTTGGCAGGATTCTGGATAAGTTAGAGGAGCTTGATCTGGAGGATCATACTATCATCTTTTTTATGTCCGATAACGGGGGACTGGCAACTGCTGAAGGATCACCTACCTCCAACATGCCACTCAGAGCAGGAAAAGGGTGGTTATATGAAGGAGGGATACGGGAACCAATGTTTATTAAGTGGCCAGGTAGTGCTAATACAGGAAAAACGTGTGATATTCCTGTAATCAGTACGGATTTTTATCCTACTATTTTGGAAATGGCGGGATTGGATTTGATGCCGGGCCAGCATATGGATGGGATCAGTCTTGTTCCTCTGCTGAAAGGAGAAGTAACTATAGATGAAAGACCGATATTCTGGCATTATCCTCATTACAGCAACCAGGGTGGTAAGCCCGGGGCTATAGTCAGGCTGTGTAATTATAAATTGATTGAATTTTTTGAAGATAATAAGGTTGAATTATATGATCTGAAATCTGATATCGGTGAGCAGAATAACCTTTCAGATGAAATGCCAGACAAAGTAAACGAACTCCTGGAGATCCTTCACAGCTGGCAAGAGGAAGTAGATGCCAGGATGATGGATCCGAATCCCGACTATGATCCGGATTATCAGCGAGTGAAATAGTATAATTTTAAACCACAAAGGACTCAAACCTGCCTGCCTGGACAGGCAGGGGATTGCACAAGGTAACACAAAGGATCTTATAGACCTTGGTTGGTGTACCTTTGTGATACCCTTTGTGGTTAAAAAAAATAATGGAATGGTCACAGAACAGAATGCAAACAGGATTTTGATAGAAAATTTTAGTTGTGACAAAATCCAAACTGTGAATAACCCGGTACGAGGTGCCGGGCAAAGATGATAAAACCAATCACAATCCCGGAGTTTGAATATATTTTGTAAACAAATTATCCAATGAAAACCTTTATCAAATCATTTCAAATTTGCTTTTTTATTTTCAGCTTATTAGCAGTAGTAACATCCTGCAAACAACAGGATAAAGAATCTTCCAAACCCAACATTCTCTGGATCATTGCCGATGATCTTGGAACAGACCTGGTATGTTACGGGACTCCACTTGTAAGAACTCCAAACCTGGATCAACTTGCTACTGAGGGTACACGGTTCACAAATCTGTTCACCGTTTGTGCAGTCTGTTCACCCAGCCGTTCAGCATTTATTACAGGCATGTATCCGGTAAGTATTGATTGTCACCAGCACCGCACATATTTTAAGAAACCTCTTCCTGGTGGAATAAAACCTGTTACTGAATATTTCCGGGAGGCAGGTTATTTTGTATGTAATGGTTCAGTTACAGATCTTAACAGGCCGGGGAAGCAGGATTATAATTTTATCGCTGAAAATATTTATGATGGAACCGATTGGCGACAAAGGAGTACAGGTCAGTCATTTTTTGCCCAGATACAGATCCACGGGCCACACAGGGAATTTCAGCGGGATCCGCAAAATCCGGTTAACGCCGATAGTATAAAATTACCTCCTTATTATCCCGATCATTCGTTAGCACGACAGGATTGGGCGCTGTACCTGGAAAATATACAAATCGTTGACAGGCAGGTAGGAGAGATATTGAAAAGACTTGATGATGATGGCCTGACAGACAGTACGGTTGTTTTCTTTTTCAGCGACCAGGGCCGCCCGCATATAAGAGCCAAACAGTTTCTCTATGATGGTGGTATCCGTACGCCACTGATCATAAGATGGCCCGGCCATATTGACCCGGAAAAAGTTGATGCCTGTTTGATCAGTAATATAGATCTTCCTGTTGCATCTATGGTGCTTGCCGGTATTGAACCTCCGAAATATATTCAGGGAATTGATTTTCTCAGTCATGATAACCCTGTCCGTGATGCAATTTACGCTATGAGAGACAGGAGGGATGAAACCGTCGACAGGATAAGATGTGTCAGGACTGAGAAATATAAATATATCCGGAATTTTTACCCCGACCGACCCTATACACAATTTAATGCTTACAAAAAACATCAGTATCCTGTGTTAACTCTTATGCAGGTTTTATATAAAAGAGGTGAATTAGATACTGTCCAGGCAAGATTCATGGCTCCTGATCGTCCGGCTGAAGAATTATATGATGTGGTAAAAGATCCTTTTGAAATCAATAATCTTGTTAATAATGAGGAATATAGTGACATCCTCGGGGAAATGAGAGATAGATTGGATGCTTGGCTGATAAAATTTGACAAAGGCCAGTATCCTGAAGATACTGCAGAGGTTGTGTACTGGGAAAAGGTTATGAAAGAGAATTTTGAAGAAAGAATGGCAAACCGGGGATTATCCACAGATATTTCTGATGAGGATTTCCTTGACTACTGGAACCGGTATTTGACACCCACAGTAAAAGAAAAACAATAACAATGGTTTATCACTTTATAACCATCACAATAATTAATTTAGCCTTTGTTAGAAATTAATAATATTTACAGCACTTTTATTTTAGTTTTACCTTATCATAATTTATAACTATGAATCTTATTGATATAAATACACGCAAATCAGGATTCAGGATATATTCCTTACTTCTTGTATTGTTTATTTCAGGAATGACAATTCTGCAATCCCAGGCAGATTATCCCACCCTGGAAATCGGTGTAACCGCACCTGATTTCAGCCTTTCTGGAATAGACGGTAAGACATATACACTTGAGGATTTCAAATCCGACATCCTCGTTATCATTTTTACCTGCAATCATTGTCCCACAGCCCAGACCTTATGAAAACAGGATCAGGGAACTTATTAATAATAATTCGGAAAATCTGAGACTTATTAATATCTGGGCGACATGGTGCGGCCCCTGTATCACCGAATTTCCCGAATTGGTTGAAATAAATTTTATGTATCGTAACCGTAACTTCGAGCTAATAACCATAAGTGCTGACAATCCTGATAAAGATGAACAGGTACTCAAATTTCTCGAGAATCATCATGCCTCATGTAAAAATTATCTGTTTAACAGTAATGATAAATATGTCCTTATTGAAACTGTTGATCCCAACTGGCAGGAAGCCTTGCCGTATAGTTTGCTTGTTAAGCCGGGTGGGGAATTGTTATATGCTGCGCAGGGAGCTATTGATCCGCTTGAGATGAAACGTAAAATTGTGAAAGTGCTGGGACGTTATAAGGATTGGTAATTATAATATATATCAACAAGGGATAGGTAAAACAGATCGTGAACTGAAAAAATAAATAATTCTCACAACTTTTAAATAAATGGAATTTACCGTTCATTTTAAATGTATTTATTACTTTTATATGTTATCCGTTTTCAAGGATGTTCATAAGGTTTTTTCAATCCTTTGCCATTAGGAAGGATGATACAATATTATAAGAAACATAAAAAAAACTTTGTTGCTATTGATTGCATTATTTTTGGCTGGGATGACGGTCAGCTTAAACTTCTGATCTTAAAAAGGGATTTTGAACCAGCAAAGGGAGAAAATTCATTGATTGGTGGCTTTGTCAGGGAAAATGAAAGCCTTGATGATGCTGCCAGACGCATTTTATACGAACTTACAGGGTTGTCGGATATATACCTGGAGCAGCTTTATACTTATGGAGAAGTGGACAGAGATCCAGGGGAACGGGTAATTTCAGTGGCCTATTTTGCTTTGCTTAAGATTCAGGACCTTGATCAGGAGCATATGGAAAAACATGGTGCACATTGGGTTCATATTTCAAAATTGCCAACATTGATATTTGACCATAATGTCATGATTGAAAAGGCATTCAAGAGACTGAGAAGAAGAGCAAAAAGCGAACCCATCGGTTTTGAATTACTCCCCAGGAAGTTCACTCTTCCCCAATTACAGGGACTATATGAGGAGATATATCAGAAAGAATTTGATAACCGGAATTTCAGAAAAAAAGTACTGGATATGCAAATTCTGAAAAAAATGAATGAGAAAGATAAATCCTGTTCAAAGAAAGGTGCTTTTTATTACAAATTTGATAAAAGGAAATATGATCGCCTGCTTCGCGAGGGTTTTCATTTTAATCTATAATATAACAGATCTAGCATATTATTTGATCCATCATGATAATTCGTAAATGACAAACCAATAAAATCTTTAACCACCAAGGAACTCAAAGGAAAGCACGAAGTAACAAAAGGGAGTATGAATCTGAACCTTTGAGTTCCTTTGTGATAACCTTAGTGTACCTTTGTGGTTAAATTAAAGGAATGAAAAATGTAAACTTAAAGATTAAGAATGAATCTAAATCTATTCAATTTGTTAATAAACCAATTTGTTAAACTTTATAAAAAAAATATTTATCATGGAAAATGTTCCAAAAGTTAAAGCCGGAATTGTTGCGGTGAGCCGCGATTGTTTTCCGGTTGAGTTATCGCGTAAGAGAAGAGATAACCTTATTGCTGCCTGTAAAAGCAAAAAGATTCCCGTTACCAAGATTGATACGATTGTGGAGAATGAGAATGATGTGTTACAAGCCTTTAAAGAACTGGCGGATCAGCAGATTAATGCGCTTATTGTTTATCTGGGCAATTTCGGGCCCGAAGGACCATCAACCATGCTGGCTCAGGTGTTTGGCGGCCCGTGTATGTTTGTTGCGGCTGCTGAAGAATCCGGCAAGGATATGTATCAGGGCAGGGGTGATGCTTATTGCGGTTTGTTGAGTGCTTCATATAATGCCGGTTTACGGAATATTTATCCTTATTTGCCGGAATATCCTGTAGGTACTGCAGATGAAGTGGCTTATATGATCAGGGATTTTATTCCGGTGGCAAGGGTGCTTCTTGGACTCAGCAGTCTGAAAGTTTTCTCTTTCGGGCCGAGGCCATATGATTTCCTGACCTGTCATGCACCTATCAAACCTTTGTTTGATCTGGGCATAGAAGTAATGGAAAACAGTGAACTCGACCTATATGAATTATTCATGAAGGCTGAAAATCATCCTGATATTCCTAAAGTTGAAGAAGAGATGCGAAAGGAACTTGGCAGGGGAAATAAGATGCCAGGCATCCTTCCGAAACTGGCCAGATATGAAATTGTATTGAAGGAATTTATGGAGAAACATTTGGGGGCTTCAACTTTTGGGATCTTTGCCAATAAATGCTGGCCGGCTTTCCAGACTACTTTTGGTTTTGTGCCCTGTTATGTGAATTCCAGATTTGCCGCAAGAGGCATTCCAATTGCCTGCGAGGCAGATATTTATGGAGCAGTCAGCGAATATATGTTAACCTGTGCCACCGATTTCCCGGCAACCTTGCTCGATCTTAATAATACTGTTCCATTTGATATGTATGAGGAGTCAAAAGAACAGGTTAAGGGTTATAAACCGCACGACCTTTTTATGGGATTTCATTGCGGGAATACTGCAGCCTGTCTGTTAAACGACCCAACCATGAAATACCAGCTTATCATGCACCGGTTGCTTGAACCGGATAAAGATCCTGATATTACCAGAGGAACACTGGAGGGATCAATCAGGTCGGGAGAAACGACAATTTTCCGTTTCCAATCAACAGCAGAAGGAGAACTGAAAGCTTATGTTGCGGATGGAGAAGTGCTTGATATTAATCCTAAAACATTTGGCAGTACAGGAGTGTTTGCTATTCCGGAAATGGGAAGGTTTTATCGCCATGTGTTACTGGAACATCATTTTCCACATCATACCGGTGCCGGATTCAAAAATGCAGGAAAAACACTTTTTTCAGTCTGCAACCTGCTGGGAGTTGAAGTTTTTTTCAACCAGCCAAAGGGAATGCTTTATCCAACTGAGAATCCTTTTAAATAAGTAATTATCCATTACTCACCGGGTGACTGCCAGTCACCCGGTGAGTAGAATATCTATAATTATGCTGGAAGAACTCAAACAAAAAGTCCACCAGGGCAATCTCGAACTTGTGAAACGCGGACTGGTTATCTTTACATGGGGGAATGTAAGTGGTATTGACCGGGAAAGAGGACTGGTTGTTATCAAACCCAGTGGTGTTTCATATGATCAGATGAAGCCTGAAGATATGGTTATTGTTGATATGGATGGTAATACTGTTGAAAGCCGCTTAAAACCATCCTCCGATACACCAACACATCTTGTCCTTTATAAAGCCTTTAAAATGATTGGGGGTATTGTTCATACCCATTCCGAGTGGGCAACAAGCTGGGCTCAGGCAGGAAGATCAATACCGGTCTATGGAACAACCCATGCAGATAATTTTTTTGGTGAAATACCCTGTACCAGGAGGATGACTGAACCGGAAATCAGAGGGAAATATGAACGGGTCACCGGAAACCTTATCGTCGAAACGTTTAAAAAACTTGATCCTTTAAGCGTTCCTGCTGTTTTAGTGCACGGTCATGGACCTTTTACCTGGGGTACAGATACTGTTGATGCGGTTAATCATGCAGTTGTACTGGAACATGTGGCAAAATTAGCATTCCGGAATGAAGTGCTCGGGAACCGCCAACCTATCGACAAAACCCTGCTGAATAAACACTTCCTCAGAAAACACGGGAAAGATGCGTATTACGGCCAGGATAAATAGATTTAAAATACCGGGAGTGTTTAATAAATTCATATTTCTCGCAGATTCACGCAGAAACTACAAATGATTTTACAATATCTGCGATAATACGCGTATGAATCTGCGACAATCTGCGAGAAGCCTTATTTAATTTTTAAATAGTACAAAAACGGATAATATGACTACTAATCATTATGTAATCGGTTTGGATTATGGTACAGATTCCGCACGGACGGTCATTATCAATGCTTCAAATGGCGACGAGGTGGCAAGTTCGGTATTTATTTATCCCCGGTGGACAAAAGGCAAATATTGTGATCCTGCAAAAAATCAATTCCGTCAGCATCCATTGGATTACCTGGAGGGATTAGAAGCAACGGTGAAAGATTGTCTGGACAGGGTTCCTGAGGAGGTGGCTAAAAATATCAAGGGTATTGCTGTTGATACGACCGGATCAACACCTGTTGCCGTGAACCGTGAAGGGATTCCCCTTTCTCTTACACAGGGTTTTGAAGACAATCCAAATGCCATGTTTATCCTTTGGAAAGATCATACCTCTGTGAGGGAGGCGGAGGAGATTAACCGGGTGGCGAAGACCTGGGGAGGTATTGATTATACTAAATTCGAAGGTGGTGTATATTCTTCTGAATGGTTCTGGGCAAAGATCCTTCATGTTCTTCGTGAAGATCCTGAAGTGGCAGCCTCTGCATGGTCATGGGTGGAACATTGTGACTGGATGCCGGCAATTCTTACCGGTAATACGGACCCTTTAACATTGAAAAGAAGCAGATGTGCAGCAGGGCATAAAGCCATGTGGCACGAAGATTTTGGTGGACTTCCTGAAGAGAATTTTTTTGTTGCTATTGATCCGTTATTAAAAGGCCTCAGGGAACAATTATATAAAGATACCTATACTTCTGATATTCCTGCCGGGACAATATCCAAAGAATGGGCAGAAAAACTGGGCTTATCTGATGATGTGGTGGTGGGTGTCGGAGCATTTGATGCCCATATGGGAGCAGTAGGAGGGGAAATTGAACCTTATCACCTGAGTAAGATTGTTGGAACATCAACATGTGATATGCTGGTTGCGCCAATGGAAGATATGAGTGATACCCTTGTGAGGGGAATATGCGGTCAGGTCGATGGATCAATTACTCCGGGAATGCTGGGATTGGAAGCCGGTCAATCAGCCTTCGGAGATGTATATGCCTGGTTCAGGGATGTTATTGCATGGCCTGTTGAAAATATCCTGTCCAGAACCAAACAGGTTGATGAAGAAACCAGAAGAAAGCTGGTTGATGAAATAGTCATGAAAATCGTCCCTGAAATTACGGATGCTGCTGAAAAAGTCCCGGTCGGGGAATCGGGTATTGTTGCACTTGACTGGATGAATGGACGGAGAACCCCTGATGCCAACCAGGCACTTAGGGGGGCTGTTACCGGTTTAACACTGGGCAGCGATGCCCCGAAGATATTCAGGACACTGGTTGAAGCAACAGCCTTCGGATCAAAAAAAATTGTTGAACGCTTTGAATCGGAAGGAGTGAGGATTGATGGTGTGATCGCCCTGGGTGGTGTTGCAAAAAAATCACCTTTTGTGATGCAGGTACTGGCTGATGTTCTCAATCGTCCCATCAAGGTTGCAAAATCAGAACAAACAGTTGCCCTTGGAGCAGCAATGTTTGCAGCTACCGTAACAGGGATCTATGAAAAAGTTGAAGATGCACAGAAAGCAATGGGCTCGGGATTCGATACGGTCTATCATCCAATACCCGATAATGTTAAGAAATACCAGGTACTTTATGAAAAATATGGCAGACTGGGTGAATTTGTTGAAGAAGAAACGAAATAGAAAGATTTATTATATATACTGAATTCCAATTCATTTGATTATCAATTATTTATACATTTCATTTTGTAAATTATTTTAACCACAGAGGGCACAGAGGATTAAGATTGAGAACCACAGAGATATATTACTCTGTGGCCCTCATTCTTGAAAGAGTTTACGCACAACAATTGAACAGGTTTTATTTCATCCGAGGTCCTGCAAGGGCCGACCTATAATAGCAATGAAGTTTTCCTATCACCCCAAAGCCCCCGTAGGGGGTGCCCTATTGGACAAATAAAAGGATTAAAATTAGCCTAGTCATTAAATAAATACTTAGGATTGTATTCAATCCCGTATTCATCAAGAAAACGTTTAAACTCTTCCTCGAATGATAAATCTTTGTGATGCAGTTCCTGGTTTTTAATATATTTAATCTTGCCGTATAATTCCTGATGGCTACAAGTGAAAGCACCATATCCTACTTGCCATTCGAATTTTTGTCTTAAAAATCTCTTTTTATTAATGAAATTTGAAGAAGCCGATTTTACATCCTCCATCAGATCGGACAAATTCAAATCACGGCTCATACTCACCAAAATATGGATATGATCCCTAGTTCCATTTATTGCTAATACTTTGTGTCCTCTGTTTTTAACAATACCAGAAATATACTTGTTCATTTCTTCCTTATATTCTGGAAGGATTAATTTTTGTCTTTTTTTCACAGAAAAGATAAACTGAATGTAAAGCTGATAAAATGTTTTCATGGTTATGATTTTTTATTGATTATTCATTTATTAATGATCAAAACCATTAATTATCGGTCATGATTTGGTAAATATTTTCAGGTCACCCCCTTCGGGGGCTTCAATGGGATATTTGAATATGCGATGCTAT
>CAZGOR010000088.1:0-8798 GCA_964527875.1 uncultured Bacteroides sp.
ATCCAATCCGCTTATTTTCTTTTCAAATGTTGGATTCAGTATAATCTGATGAAATTTGATATCTTTCTCAAGGATCAGTTTCAGTTCAATTTCTTCAGATGTTTTATAACCTTTTCGCGGAAGTATGTATTCTGCATATATTGCAATATCCACAGGACGTTCATTTTTTTCAAAAAACCGATAGTACATTGCTACAGCTTTAGCCCGGATATATTTAATCTGTTCACCTCTTGGATGCTCAAAATCTGCATAAAGGGCAACTGTATATTTATTGCTGATCCCGTATTCAATCTCAAGGGAATGAGCCATTAACCAATCACGGTCAACTTCAACACCAAAATAATCATAACTCATGTCACTGGATGGAATGACCGAATACCAGTAAACCAGTTCTTTCTCATTTGCGTCCAGGGTTTGGTAACCGTAAATTTTAAAGAATTGTCCTGAAAGTGATAAAGAACCGGAAGTAATAATGCTGCCAATGATAAATAAAAGAATGCCAATCCTTTTCATAATTTCATTATAGGAATTTATCGATTAAAGATATTTAAAAAAGAGGTTCATCATAAAATTGCGTACCTTAAAAATTATTACAAATTGTTTGAAATTAATCTTTTTAAAATTCTTTTAATTCAACCACAAAGGTACACACTAAGGTTGCCACTAAGGAACTCAAAGGTTCATATTCAGACTCCTTTGTGTTACTTCGTGCTTTCCCCTGCCTGCTGCGCCTTCGCGAAGCTTCGGCGAAGCAAGGCCGACAGGCAGGTTTGTGTTTCTTTGTGGTTTAATTTAAGTTAGCTTTTCAGGTACGGATTATTATGATAATCCAAAAAAGATAATGATCTGGTATCACATTAACAATAAAATTATATGTTTTATAATCTATAACAGAATTCCTCTATAATAGTATTCCAATCAAATATAAAAGAATTAATACTTTTTACTTTTTCTTCTGCATTAAGAATCCCCATATACTTTCAATACCGGCTCTCCCAATTTTTTACCTGCCGGTGTTATCAGGAAAGCAATATTTTCTGCAATTTCCTCAGCAGTCACCCATTTTGAAAAATCTGCATCAGGCATGGCTTTCCTATTCTGGGGAGTGTCTATGATACTTGGAACAATCACTGCAGAACGGATATTTCGTTCTTTACCCTCTTCATTAATAATTTCCGAGAGTCTGAATACCAATGATTTAGATAATGCATACGCAACCATATTTTTTGCCTGAAACGCATCCATTGGCGGACGTGCACCAATAAACACAAATAATCCTCCATCTTCCTGCTCCATCATTTTTCTTAATGCAGGACGTGCTATATTATAGGCAGTTATAAAATTCAACCCGAACATTTTTTCAATATCCTCCAGGGAGGTTTTATCAATATTTCCCATTGCAAATCCACCGACGATCAAAATGACCAAATCCAGGTTTTTTGCCACATCTGAAATCTTTTTTACAGTATTGACAGATTCCGGTTCATACATCAGATTAGCCTGGTAAACATTCAGGTTCCGGTCATTCATAAAATCCGGATTATCCCGCATTGAAATGACCGCGTGCACGGAATAATCCAGATCAAGAAATTTGCGGGTAACTGCCTGACCAAGGTTTCCGGCTGCTCCGGTAATAATGACATGCTTTTTCATAAGTAAAGAGTTTTATTTCACTTCATATAACCACAAAAGTATACAAAGAATGTCACGAAGGAACTCAAAGGTTTAAAACCGGATTGCTTTGTGTACTTTTGTGGTTATATAATCTTTTTCCCCGTAATTGTGTCAATTTAAATATACTTATTGAAATATAAATACTGCAAAGCAAATACAACATAAATTTATAAACATTCTAATTTGGACCAGATACTGATAGAAATATTTTCAGAAATGCCCCAGGGGGCTCCGGGAGATTATGAGTCGACCGTAAGGGCTTTTAAAAGCTGTAAAGATCTTCCTGTTCAGCCTGTTATACTTGACATCGGATGTGGAACCGGGAGACAGACCCTGGATCTTACAAAAATTACCGATGGCTATATCACAGCTCTGGATTTACTTGATCAGATGCTTGAAATATTTAAATCCCGGATTCAGCAGTTAAATTTATCATCGAGAATAACTTGCATCCATGGGGATATGACTGATATGAAGTTTGAAAAACAATCTTTTGATCTTATCTGGGGAGAAGGATCCATTTACAATATTGGTTTCCGGAAAGGCCTGGAATATTGGAAGAAATATCTCAAAGCAGGAGGATACATTGCAGTAACTGATCTGGTCTGGACTAAAAGTAGACCACCTGATGAGTTAACAACCTATTTTTCTATGGAATATCCAGGTATGCTGAAATCCGGAGAAGCAATTCATATCGTAAAAAAATCCGGATATCAATTAATTGACACCTTTCCTGTATCTGAAAAAGGATGGCAGAATTATTACCAGCCATTAAAGGAAAGAATAAAAAACCTCCGTGAAAAATATATCCATGATGAAAAAATTGGGAAATTCCTTGATATATTCGATAAGGAAATGAATATATACGAACGTTATAAAGATTATTTTGATTACATGTTTTTTGTTATGCAGAAAAATGAAATATAGTTCATAAAACTGATTTCTGAGGATTAATTTTACAAAGCTGTACCACAATTAATTTCACATCTAACTCATATTAAATCAGTACTATACATAACATGTTGTCATCAAATCATTCTTAAAATTTTAGAAATTCAATATTGAAGAACAACTTTGATTTAATTCACATTATATTTGTCTTTTTACTAAAGAAGATTTTAATCAATCGGATATTACAAAAATCCATTAAACAAATTAAAATGAAAAAACTGGTCTTATTTATTATTTCCGGATTATTCACCCTGAATGTGTTAGCCCAGGACAGTGGTTTTGGGATTGGGATCATTATTGGTGAACCAACCGGGTTATCGGGAAAGTACTGGCTTTCTGAAAAATCTGCAGTAGATGGGGGACTGGCATGGTCGTATCTCAACGAGGGAGCATTCCATATCCATGCAGATATTCTTGTACACAGCTTTAATCTTATCCATGTAAGCAAAGGTCAACTACCTTTATATCTGGGTCTTGGGGCGAGAATTAAACTTGCCAATGATACAAGAGTTGGTGCCCGCATTCCTCTAGGTATCAATTATCATTTTGGGAGTGCTCCGCTGGATGTTTTCTTTGAAGTTGTTCCCATTCTTGATCTGGTTCCTGCTACGGATTTTGATATAAATGCAGCCATTGGGATAAGATACTTCTTTTAAGTAATTCAGGGTGGAACGACCTATGATCAGAATTTCGTTCAGATTATCACTCACCAATTCAGGTTGTCATAAAAGTCTTATAAACAGTCATTCTGAACTTTTTCAGAATACGGACCCATATGTCTTCAGACAATGAATATAATAACATCAGTTCGACATAAGAATGAGTTTTAACATGCTGAATATGAATGACTTTAATAATCCGGGATATATAGAATAATGGAATGATGGAATAATGACATAGTGGAATAAATAAGAGCAGTATATCTTTAGAACCCAATATTCCAGTACTCCAGTATTCCAGAAATACATATCAGTTCAAAAATCAATAAGTTAGTACAAAATATATATCGAATATATCTAACTCACGTTATAATAATACCTTTATCTTTTCAGGAAAACTTTTTATGAAATAACTTTGATAGCCATATATTATACCGATCCCAAATGGAAGAATCTTCTGGCAGTGTCCTCAAAAATCCCAGCCTCCACATAATATTTCTCGTCACCCTACTGGCAGTTATGGGCGTATCCAGTATTGCCCCTGCCCTCCCTTTGATGGTCAGGGAACTCAATGTGACACCGGGCCAGATAGGTCTCCTGATAACTGTATTTACATTACCAGGTATTATCCTGACTCCAATAACAGGTATCCTGGCCGATCGTTACGGAAGAAAGACCATTCTTGCACCATCTCTCATCTTATTTGGGATAGCAGGATTTCTATGCACTTTTACCAGGAATTTTGAATTATTACTTGTTTTGCGGTTTTTCCAGGGCCTTGGAGCAGCATCACTCGGATCTATAAATATTACCCTGATTGGTGACATTTTTTCCGGAAATCAGCGAGCTACTGCCATGGGTTATAATTCCAGTATTCTCAGCATTGGAACTGCATCCTATCCGGCAATTGGAGGTGCATTGGCAATGGCAGGATGGTATTACCCCTTTGTGCTCCCTATTCTGGCTGTACCGCTCGGACTCATCGTATTATTTCGTCTGAACAATCCCGAACCCGAAGCTCCTGCATCAATAAAGCAATACCTGATGAATACATGGAAAACCATTAACCGTCCAAAAGTATGGGGATTATTCATTATTAATATTCTTATTTTTTTTGTGATCTATGGTACGATCCTGACCTATTTCCCCATTCATATCGAAAAAAAATTCCATTCATCAACACTGGTCATTGGACTTGTAATTTCCTCCATGTCATTAACAACAGCCATTTCAGCATCCCTTACAGGTTATCTTAACCGCAGGTTTACACCCCGTAATCTGCTACTTGTCAGTTACAGTGTTTATATCATCTCCATGTCCATAATCCCGTTTGCCGATCATTTGATCCAGATTGTCCTGGTTTCATTACTTGCAGGTGCTTCACATGGGATCAGCATGCCAAATATACAGAACCTGCTGGTGGGAATGGCCCCTCTTACAGAACGCGCAGCTTTTATGTCACTCAATAGTATGATACTCAGAACGGGACAGACGCTTGGCCCGCTATTTATGGGATTCTGGTACAGCCTTGCAGGTACGGAGGCGACCTTCTTTGCTGCATCTGGTATTGCACTGATTATGTTATTGATTACTCATCTGGTTGTAAAATAATTATTACATTTAAGCTATTGTAATATTGAAACAACTAAACTATCCTATTTATGAAAACACTAAATTCGATTTTCCTGGTCTTGCTCATTCTTCTTTTATCATGTCAGCAAGCGCAAAAGTCAGAGCAGGATCAAAAACCGGCCGATAAAATGGAATGGTGGAGAGATGCCCGTTTCGGTATGTTCATTCACTGGGGATTATATGCCATCCCTGCAGGTGAATGGAAAGGAGAAAAAATCCCTGGTATCAGTGAATGGATCATGCTCCGCGCCAGAATCCCTGTCGCAGAATATGAAGCACTGGGAAAAGATTTCAAACCGGTCAAATATAATGCTGATGAATGGGTAAAACTGGCGAAAGAAGCAGGCATGAAATATATTGTCATCACATCAAAACACCATGACGGTTTTGCCATGTTCCATTCGAAGGCAGATCCTTATAATATTGTCGATGCCACACCTTTTGACCGGGATCCCCTGAAAGAACTGGCCGAAGCCTGTAAAAAGAATGGTGTCAAACTCGGGTTTTACCATTCACAGGCACAGGACTGGCATCATCCGGGGGGAGCCTATGCAGGTATTGAAAGAGGAGAACCCTATTGGGATCCATCAATTGAAAGGGAAACAATGGAGCAGTATGTACATGAAAAAGCAATTCCCCAGGTGACTGAAATACTCACAAACTATGGAGATCTTGCAATCATGTGGTGGGATACACCTGTTGCCATGACAGAGCCCCTTGCAGAAGAACTTCATAAGTTACTTGACCTTCAGCCCGGTATCATTGAGAATAATCGACTTTACGAGCCATGGGATGGTGATTTTTCTACACCGGAACAACATATTCCGCCGACAGGCCTCGATTATGACTGGGAAGTCTGCATGACTATGAACACAAGCTGGGGATATAAATATTATGATGATAACTGGAAATCAACCGAAACATTGATCCGATATCTTGTTGATATAGCAAGTAAAGGAGGAAATTTCCTTTTAAATGTTGGCCCGACTGCTGAAGGTGAAATTCCACAGCCCAGTATCGACAGACTGAAAGAAATCGGTAAATGGATGTCAGTTAATGGGGAATCCATATATGGAACAACTGCCAGTCCTTTCTTTAAACTTCCATGGGGCCGGTGTACTAAAAAAATGGATCAGGAAGGCAATATTTTATACTTACACGTTTTCGAGTGGCCTGATAATCAACAGCTCATTGTTCCCGGACTAAAAAGCAAGGTAAAATCAGGCAAGGTTCTGGCAACCGGTGAGAAACTTAAAATACAAGAAACACCTGACGGAATCACAATATATCTTCCCCCTGTTGCTCCGGATCCTGTAAATTCTGTTATTGTACTTGAAATAAAAGGTGATCTTGAAGTCGAAAGTAATATGCCCTCTCAAAAAGAAGATGGCTCTGTTATGCTGCCAGCTGCTATGGCAGACATCCATAACAGGGGATATGGTGAACAGGCTGTTTTAACCGGAGAAAGTCCGGAGGCTTACATCACCAACTGGGTAGACAGAAGAACCCGTATCGAATGGATGTTTCACCTCAATCATGCAGGTAAATTTGAAATTTTCACTGAAATTGCTTTGTCTGAGGGACCGGATTCCTGTAAAATAACACTGGAAAAATCCGAAATGATTGCAAAGATAAAAGCTTCAGACATCCCCGGTGAATTTACAAGAGTCAGATTGGGAGAAATATCAACAGAACAGACAGGCGATGTTGTTATTAATATGACACCTCACGGCGAACATTGGTATCCAATTAAACTCAAATCCCTTATTCTGCAAAAAGTTGATTAAAAGTTAAGTTATGGCTGCAAAGCATAATATTCTTATTCCATTTGATTTCAGACGACATGTTTAAGGCACTGGTCAATCCTATAAAGTTTTTTAATCATTAAGTTTTCAATAATTAGAAACTCGACCTGACAGGTTCGGAAAAACCTGTCAGGTCTTCAATAACAAATGGCTAATTCACTCGACAATTCTGTAAACCAACGTTTTTCTTCAAGGCTTGGATTATTACTCAGTGCACTGGGAATTGCTGTTGGTACCGGTAATATCTGGCGATTTCCAAGGATTGCAGCGCAAAGCGGTGGTGATGAAGGAGCCGGAGCCTTCCTTGTGGCATGGTTAATATTCCTGTTTCTGTGGAGCATACCTTTAATTATTGCCGAATATGCTCTTGGCCGGAAATTCAGGGCAGGTGTGATTAGTATCTTCTTAAAGGCAGTTGGTAAAAGATTAACATGGATGGGTACCTTCGTTGCTTTTGTTTCTACAGCTATTGCATTTTTCTATACAGCAGTTGTAGGCTGGTGCATCTATTATTTTATCCACACACTTATACATCAACTTCCCCTCACTACTCAAGAATCCATGATTACCTGGGACACTTACCAGAGCAGCGGATGGCCCTTTTTATTTCATTTTATGGCTGTCGGATTCGGTGCCCTGGCTATCTGGAAAGGGGTCAGTTCCATTGAACGAGTGAACAAAATACTGATTCCTACTTTACTTGTTATTGTAATTATATCCGTGGTTCGGGCCGTAACCCTTCCCGGTGCAACAGATGGAATAAAATATCTTTTCTGTCCTGAATGGAGTCAGCTCAGACAGCCTGAAACATGGCTGGCTGCCCTTACCCAGAATGCCTGGGATACAGGTGCAGGCTGGGGATTATTCCTGACGTATGCTGCATATATGCAAACAAAACACAAAGTTGTCAAGAATGCATTTCTTACAGGTATTGGTAATAACACGGTTTCTCTTCTTGCTGCTATCATGATCTTTGGAACTGTTTTTTCGGTCCTCCAGCATGAAATGGGAATGTCTGATCCGGAAACACTCGAAATAATGCGAACCAGCGGACCCGCATCGACAGGTCTGACATTTATCTGGATGCCCCAATTGTTTGCCAGGATGTTTATGGGTACACCTCTTGCAGTATTGTTCTTCCTGGGGCTTACATTTGCAGGCTTTTCTTCAATTATTGCAATGATGGAACTTGCGACAAGAGTTCTCGTTGATACAGGATTGAAAAGATATCATGCAATTGGTGTTGTTGCAGTATTCATTTATCTGCTTGGCCTGCCTTCAACCGGAAATCTTAATATTCTCAGCAACCAGGATTATGTCTGGGGCATCGGATTAATGATATCCGGCGCTTTCATTGCATTTGCAATAATCAGAAATAAGGTTCCGGTCATCTCCGCAGAAATCAACACAATTCCTCATGACTGGAAAACCGGCTGGTACTGGTCATTTATGATCAGGTTTTTCGTACCTATTGCCGCCCTGGCCCTTCTTGTCTGGTGGATGTTCCTTTCAGCAACCGTTTTCGCACCGGGAAACTGGTACAATCCCTTTAATCCTTTCAGTGTCATGACCTGTCTTGTCCAGTGGTTCATTGTACTTGGGATTTTTATTTTGTTTAACAGGAAAATCTCCGGGATGATGAATTAATCAACTCACCGGGTGACTGCCAGTCACCCGGTGAGTACCCGGATTCTAAATATATTCAGTCACTTTTGAATCACCCTTCCCGGAACCAATCATCTTATCCGAAAAACTTCCGGATTAGATAAATAAACAACGAAATGATAATACTGAGCAATACTGCTGTAGTAACCGGGAAATAAAATCTGAAATTTTCCCGTTCCACCCTGATATCACCAGGTAACCGACCGAGCCAATGTAATTTATCTCCAAGGAAATAAACCAATATTCCCGTAATAATAATGATCAGACCTATCAGGATAATTATTTTTCCTATTTGCTGCATTTTTATCTTGCCCAAAATATCTATAACATATAAAGGTTGGCCACAATACCAGGAGAGGTGTTACAAATGTCATTTTTTCAACTCTTTCATAATCTTTCCGTGCTCCATGCT
>CAZGOR010000088.1:8898-12006 GCA_964527875.1 uncultured Bacteroides sp.
TGCTCCATGCTTTTTACGAATACGAAGAATTATCCCAGCAATGGGTACACAGTTTTTCCTTCGGAAGTCCGATAGCTTTCACCAGATCGCCCATTTTCTGGTATCTTAATGTTGTCAGCCTGAGTCTTATCCTTATTTTTTCAACCATCAGGTGATGTTTTTCGGAATTTTCATCCATATATTCATCCAGATTCAGATCGTCACGTCCCTCAATTTCATTGATGGCAGCCCTGCCTGCAAGATCCATTCTTGTCCTTGAAATAGAAAAATTCAGAAATTCACATGGAAACAGAAGGGTAGGACATGCAACCCTGAGATGGACCTCCCTGGCACCTTCCTCGTACAATTTCTGTGTATTATCTTTTAATTGTGTTCCGCGGACTATCGAATCTTCGCAAAACAGAATTCGTTTATCACGGATCAATTCTCTGTTAGTAATCAGTTTCATTCTGGCTACAAAATCCCTGACGTCCTGGTTTTGCGGCATAAAACTTCTGGGCCATGTTGGGGTATATTTAACGAAAGGTCTGACAATTGGTATATTTCTGGTATTTGCATACCCCAGGGCATGTCCCGATCCTGAATCTGGTATTCCTGAAACATAGTCAACTTCCACATTATCTCCCTGTGCCAGTGTTGAGCCGCAACGGTACCGGCACATATCCACATTGATACCCTCATATGATGAAGCAGGATAGCCGTAATATACCCATAGAAAAGCACAGATCTGCATTTTCTTTTCAGGCTGTTTAAGCCGCTCATAACCTTCAGCCGTTACTCTGAGTATTTCTCCCGGTCCAAGATAATATTCAATGCTATAATCAAGATTGGGAAAGGAGATCGTTTCCGATGCCAAAGCATGTGCCCCTTCTTTCTTCCCCATAACGATGGGTGTCCTTCCATATTTATCGCGGGCTGCATAGATACCCTCACTTGTTAATATCATCATGGAGCAGGAACCTTGAACCAAGTCAAAAACATTCCGTATCCCTTCTTCAAAGGTTCTACCTTCACAGATCAGGACTGAGATCAATTCAGTTGGATTCACACCCTTCTTGCTTAATTCGGCAAAGTGCAACTTTTTCCTGAAAGCACGCTTTTCCAGTTGTTCAAGGTTATTAATTCGTCCGACCATTGCAATGGCAAATCTTCCAAGATGAGAATGGGAAATGATCGGTGACGCTTCCAGATCACTGATGATGCCAATTCCTGAGTTTCCCTTAAATTTTTGGAGTTCAGGTTCAAACTTTGACCTGAAATAATCACTCTCAAGGTTGTGTATTGATCGTGTAAAACCTTCCTTATTTATGACAGCCAGCCCACCTTTGCTTGCCCCGAGATGCGAATTGTAATCTGTTCCGTAAAAAAGATCATAAACACAATCATTTTTAGATATACAGCCAAAAAAACCACTCATATATAAATAGATCGAAGTTAATATTGTGTGCCTTTAAATTTAACTATTCTTTTTTGAAATCAATTATTATATATTAATCAATGTTTTTCCATCAGAAAAATTTATATTTATATAGCCAAGATCAGTTTTTCAAAATGTATAAACAATTAATCAATATAAGATGAAATTTACATATATCGGGACTTACCCGCCCAGGCAATGTGGGATAGGGACCTTTACACAAAATCTCCTGGAGGCTATGGTCCATCAAAGGGATGATAAGAGAAGTAAATATGAAGGGATTGTTGTTGCTATAAATGATCCCAACGAATCTTATGAATATCCGGATGAGGTGAAGTTCACCATTCGTCAGGAACATCAGCGCGATTATATCCAGGCTGCCAAATTCATCAATTACAGTGGATCGGATATTTGCATCCTGGAACATGAATATGGGATCTTCGGGGGAGAAAGTGGTGTTTATATTCTGCCCT
The DNA here is from genome assembly GCA_964527875.1 of uncultured Bacteroides sp. GTDB lineage: Bacteria > Bacteroidota > Bacteroidia > Bacteroidales > SM23-62 > LJUQ01. The sequence continues at coordinate 10,789 of CAZGOR010000088.1, forward strand.
TGCTTCACCGCCTCGAAATACCCCTGATGGTTACACTCCATACTGTTTTGAAAAATCCCTCCTATAATGAAAAGGCTATTTTGCAGGAAATAGGTAAGATGGCAAATATAATTGTGGTAATGAGTAACAGGGCAATAAAATTCCTCACGGAAATATTCCTGATCCCACCTGAAAAAATATCCCTATTTGAACACGGAGTACCTGACCTTAAGTTCAGTCAGGAGCAAACCAAAAAGGAATTTAACCTTGAAGGAAAGAAAGTATTGATGACTTTTGGTTTGCTCAGCAGAAACAAAGGTATTGAAACTGTAATCAGGGCCCTTCCTGAAGTTGTGGCCAAACATCCCAATATCATATATATCATGTTGGGAAAAACTCATCCAAGCGTAATCCGTTATTCGGGAGAAGAATACAGGAATTATCTCAGGAGACTTATTAAATCTCTTGAGCTTGAGAATCATGTATTCTTCCTGAATGAATTTATCGGGCAGAATGAGCTGTTTAAATATCTGTATGCCACGGATATTTACATCACGCCCTATCTGAATGAGGCCCAGATAACCAGCGGAACCCTCTCGTATGCTGTAGGAACGGGAGCCGCTGTCTTATCCACCCCATACTGGCATGCACAGGAACTTTTAGCAGATGGACGCGGAAGATTGTTTGATTTTAACAATTCAGCTCAACTTTCAGAAATCCTTATTGAATTACTTGATAAACCCGATGTGCTTAAAAACCTCCGGAAACGTGCGTACGATTATGGGAGGAACATTACATGGCCAAAGATCGGTAAATTGTATGTTGAAACTGCTGAAAAAAATGCTAAAGAGACCCCTGTTAAGATAGTCAGCAAAGAAACCACTGTCGATCCTCTTGTCCTTCCTGATTTCACCCTTGCACATATCCGAAGACTCACGGACGATACAGGTATCATACAACATGCCAAGTATGGTGTTCCAAACCTGAAGGAAGGTTATTGTATTGATGACAACGCAAGGGCTTTGTTAATGGTTTTAATGGCTTACAATCAGAAAAAGGATCCATTGTCACTTGAATTACTTCCTATTTATCTGAGCTATATCCATTACATGCAAAATAAAGATGGAACATTCCGTAATTTCCTGAGCTTTAAAAGAGATTACCTTGATGAGGTCGGATCGGAAGATTCTTTTGGGAGAACAATCTGGGCACTTGGTTATCTTCTCGGCAATTCTCCGA
>CAZGOR010000089.1:0-7180 GCA_964527875.1 uncultured Bacteroides sp.
AATTCACTTATTCTCCCATCATTCCACTATTCCATTCTTCCAATTAATCAATATTGCATTGAGTTTACATCAAATCGACATTTATCCGGATCAAGAGATAAAAATATCATCGTTATATTCAATTTCTTCATCATCTTCTTCGGGTATTTCTTCGGGTGGCGGAGGCCCGTATTTTTTGAAAGCAAAAGCAAGTATACCTCCTGTTAGGGCTCCGAATAAATGCGATTCCCATGATATTTTATAGTCGAAGGGAAAAATTCCCCAGACCAATCCGCCATAAAGAAATACGACCAGAAGGGATATAGCAAGCAGGTTAACATTTTTTCTGATGATACCGCTAAAAAACAGGAATGAAGCAAAACCATATATGAGTCCGCTTGCACCAATATGATAAGCACTTCTTCCCCCGATCCATACAGCCATACCTGTAATAAACCAGGTATAAAAAAATACCTTGAATGCAACCGGTTTATAGAAATAAAAAATTGCCAGGATCAGGAAAAAAACCGGCAGGGAATTATCGATCAGATGCCTGAAATCGGAATGGATGAGTGGAGCTGATAAAATACCTGTTAATCCATTCCATTTTAGAGGGAATATGCCTAAATAGACCAGGTTAATATCCAGGATCGTTTCCGCTATTTTTACCAACCATATGAGCAAAAGGAAAAAAGAGGGAAAAATCAGGCTGTGAAAAAATTTTTGTTTTTCATTCATTACAGGATATACCCGCCATTATGGTTAAACGTCAGGGAGTTGATCGATAAGGCAATCAATACTTTACTGGTTTTTGGCATGAGAAGGTCTGAGTTTTCTGACCATTGCACCAGCTTGCCACATTTCGGAGTTTCTCATTTCTGCAAGTTCAACTTCAAGGATTGACTTATAATCTGGTTTACCTGTTTTTTCAAGAACCACTTTTGTTTCATCACCTCTTTTAACTCTTTTATAGAGTTTTTTGAACACCGGGGAAACAGCATCCCTGAATTTTGGTTTCCAGTCGAGGGCACCACGCTGGGCTGTTGCACTGCAGTTTGAATACATCCAATCCATACCGTTTTCATCAACAAGTCTGATCAGGCTTTGTGTAAGTTCTTCGACAGTTTCATTAAATGCTTCACTCGGGCTATGGCCATTCTCACGTAATACCTGGTATTGTGCTTCCATGATACCGGCAAGCGCACCCATGAGAACTCCGCGTTCACCGGTAAGATCACTGTAAACTTCTTTCTCAAATGTTGTCAGGAAAAGATAGCCGGAACCTATACCAATACCAATTGAGAGTGCCCGTTCCTCTGCTTTCCCGGTATAATCCTGATATATTGCATAACTGGCATTGATCCCTGTACCTGCCAGGAAATTACGCCTGACACTTGTACCTGATCCCTTAGGGGCTACAAGGATGACATCAATGTTTGAGGGAGGGATCACACCTGTTTGATCTTTATAAGTGATTGAAAAACCATGAGAGAAATAAAGCGCATTGCCTTCATGGAGCCTGGGTTTTAAAGATGGCCAGACCGCACGCTGGGCAGCATCTGAAACAAGATATTGAATGATTGTTGCTGCTTGGGCAGCCTCATCAATTGGGAATAGCGTTTTGCCGGGTACCCATCCATCACGAACTGCCCTGTCCCAATCTTCCTTAAATTCCATGGCTTGTCCTACGATCACATTCATACCGTTATCTTTCAGATTGAGAGCTTGAGCCGGTCCCTGAACGCCATAGCCTATGATGGCTATGATTTCGTCCTTCAATACCTCCCGGGCTTTTGACAGGGGAAATTCTTCCCTTGTAACAACATTTTCTGTTACTTCGCCAAATTTTAATTTTGCCATAATAGATTAGTTTTTTAAAGAATCTGAAAATTTCTTATCAAGATATTTAAGATATTGCGTAAACATTTCGGTTTTCATTTTAGTGATGGCTATTCGGCCGGAACGGGTAAATTGCAGTACACCATGCTTATCCAGCATGTCGAATAATTCCTGTGTTTCTTTTTTATGCCCGGTTTTTTCAATGACAGTATAATCCTTTGTAACCTCAAGTATACGGGCATTATGTTTGCGAACAATCTGTTCGATCTCTTTGCTGGATAAGAGTGCCTCTGTGGGGACTTTATAAAGAGCGATCTCCTGGTGGATAATGTCATTTCCGTTTAAATAAAAAGCCTTCAATACATCTACAATTTTTTCGATCTGATTAACAACCCTTTTTATCATAGGAAGGGTTGTTCTGATTACAATGGTGAACTTATAGATCCCATGAATGGCTGATTCAGATACAGTCAGACTGTCAATATTCAGGTGTCTTCTGGTAAAGATAATCGTGATCCTGTTCAACAGACCGATACTGTTTTCAGAAAATGCTGTAATTGTGAATTCCTGTTCCATTGTATAATAATTTTGTAGCCCCTGACTGCCAGTCGGGGTTTATTTGGTTTTTGTTTTTATTGTTCCCGAATATCTTTCGTAGGATAGCATTTATGTTTTCAGAACTCTTTTCATTTTCTTATTCTATTTTGACTGACAAAATAATATACCAACTGATCCGGTTGAAAACCCTGCCTGCCCGCCTGACCGAGTCATTCGGGCAGGAACGTACCGTTTGGTACGGTCGGGCGGACTTTTCTGTCTGACTCCCACGGTATTGAATGTGTCCGGTTAGCAACCGGACTTTTCTGTCACATCCCAGGTAAGGATAACTGCCGGTTAACAACCGGCAGAACTTCAACTCCAATCTCAACACTTAAACACACCAATTCACAAAATCACAAATTCACGAATTTATAAACTAACACGCCTGTTACTATTCTATTTTTTTCCACTCATTTCTCTCTACTCACTCAACTTACTCACTTCTCCTTACTCCTTACTTTACTCCAGTCGGATATCTGAGACCGATGCGCCGGCCGTGACCATCGGGAACACATTACCTTCTTTTTTCACCTTAACCTCAAGCAGGTATGGCCCTTTATGACTGAGCATTTCGGCAATTGCTTCATCCAGGTCCTCTCTTTTATCCACACTGCATCCTTTGATTTTATATCCTTTGGCAATAGTTATAAAATCAGGATTTTTTAATTCCGTAAAAGAATATCTTTTGTTGAAAAACAGCTGTTGCCATTGTCTGACCATTCCCAGGTAAGTATTATTCATCAGGATGATTTTCACATTGATTGATGATTGGGAGATGGTCCCCAATTCCTGCAAAGTCATTTGAAAACCACCGTCACCAATAATAGCAACAACAGTTTTATCCGGCCTTCCTGTTTTAGCCCCAACGGATGCAGGAAGTCCGAATCCCATTGTACCAAGGCCTCCTGAGGTAACCATACTTCTGGATGAATTTAAAGTGAAGTACCTGGCAGCAATCATCTGATGCTGGCCGACATCAGTTACCACAATGGCATCTCCTTTGGTTTTTTCATTTATCCTTCTGATTATTTCACCCATTGTCAGGCCTTTACCGCTCGGATAAAGATCTTTTTGAATAACCCTTTGATATTCAATATGATAAGAATCTTCAAATTCTTTAAGCCATTCAGGATGTGAATTTTTTTTGACCTTTGGTATCAAAGCCTGTAGTGTATCCTTAACATCTGCAACGATGGCCAGATCGGTCTGTACATTTTTATCTACTTCAGACGGATCAATTTCACAATGGATGATTTTGGCCTGTTTCGCGTATGAGGCAAGATTGCCGGTGACCCGGTCGTCGAATCGCATTCCAAGTGCAATGATCAAATCACTTTCGTTGGTTTTAATATTGGGTCCGTAATTACCATGCATACCGAGCATTCCTACATTCAGGGGATGGTTGGTAGGAAGGGCTGAAATACCAAGAAGGGTCCATGCTGCAGGTATTCCCGTCTTCTCAACAAAGCTTTTGAGTTCTGTTTCGGCATTTGCAAGGATCACACCCTGACCGACAAGAGCTAATGGTTTTTGTGCTTCATTGATCATTTTTGCTGCTTCATCAACACTTTGCATATTCAGTGGCGGTTTTGGGATATAACTCCTGATCCTCATACATTTTTGATAACTGAAATCAAATTCCTCGAATTGTGCATCTTTGGTCAGATCAATCATAACAGGTCCCGGTCTGCCTGTCTGGGCTATATAGAATGCCCTGGCAACAGCATCCGGGATTTCTGATGCACTGGTGATCTGGACATTCCATTTAGTTATTGGCATTGATATTCCCATCACATCAGTTTCCTGGAAAGCGTCGGTACCCAGAAGAGGGGAAATGACTTGTCCGCTGATGCATATAATGGGTGCTGAATCTACTATTGCATTGGACAGGCCGGTTATCAGGTTTGTGGCTCCGGGACCTGATGTGACAAGGCATACACCTGGTTTGCCTGTAACCCGGGCATATGCCTCTGCAGCATGAGCTGCTCCCTGTTCATGTCTCACAAGGATGTGTTTGATCTTATCCTGATAATCATATAACAGATCATAAACAGGCATGATTGCTCCTCCGGGATAACCGAAAATGGTATCAACACCTTCTTCAATAAGTGAAAGTAAAATAGCTTCTGAACCACTGATTCTCTTGGTGATTTTGTCCGTTGATTCAACTTTTCTGTTGGTTGCTGTTTCCATGATTAATGATTTATGATTCGTACAGCTCCTTTATCGGCTGATGAGACAAGATTTGCATAAACTTTTAATGCGCCTGAGACTTTTCTTTTCCTTCCGGTTGCCTGGAAAGCCAGATCTTTTTTTGCCAGTTCTTTTTTTCTTCTTTCTTCAAGATCTTTGTTTCCAATTAACAATTCTATAGATCTTTCGGGTATGCTGATTTCGATAAGATCGCCATTTTCAATCAATCCAATATTACCACCAGCTGCTGCTTCAGGTGAAATATGTCCGATAGACAGACCGGATGTACCTCCGGAAAACCTGCCGTCGGTGATCAATGCGCATTTCTGATCAAGTTTTTTTGATTTAATATAGGACGTAGGGTAGAGCATTTCCTGCATGCCAGGTCCTCCCTTTGGACCTTCATAGCGAATGACTACAACATCCCCTTCTTTTACCTGTCCATTCAGGATTGCTTCACAGGCTTCATCCTGCGAAAAGAAAACATTTGCTTTTCCCTTAAAATGCCAGACAGACGGGCTTACACCAGCAGTTTTAACAATACATCCATCTTCGGCAATATTTCCATATAAGACAGCCAGCCCGCCATCGGGATGATATGCATGTGTGGTGTTGCGGGTACAACCTTTCTCCCGGTCTGTGTCCGGTTCATCAAAATAATTTTCCTGGGAACCCATTGTCAGGCTTGTTTTACCACCGGGGGCACTATAAAAGATTCTGACGGCATCCTTGTCTGAAGCAGTACTGGTAATATCATATTTGGATATGGCTTGTTTAAGAGATAATCCGTCGACGCGCATGACAGAGGTATTAATTAATCCGGCCTTTTCCAGTTCACCCATGATAGCCAGGATACCACCGGCACGGTTTACATCTTCAACATGGTAATCTGAACTGGGAGCCACTTTACAAAGAACCGGTATTTTTCTGGAAAGTTGGTCAATATCATTCATATTAAATTCAACTTCTGCTTCCCTGGCAATAGCGAGCAGATGCAGAACAGTATTGGTTGACCCCCCCATAGCTATATCGAGCGACATGGCATTCAGGAAGGCATTCCTTGTGGCAATTGATCTGGGAAGAACGGAGTCATCTCCTTCAAGATAGTATTTCTTTGTATTTTTAACGATCAAACGTGCAGCTTTCATGAACAGGTCTATCCTGTTTTTATGTGTAGCCAGTATGGTACCGTTTCCAGGCAGTGCCAATCCAAGAGCTTCATTTAGGCAGTTCATTGAATTGGCTGTAAACATTCCTGAACAGGAACCGCATGTTGGACAGGCCTTTTTTTCAATCTCAAGCAGTTTACTGTCTGTGATGGATTGATCGGCTGCCATAACCATTGCATCAATAAGGTCATATTTTCTTCCATGTTCAACACCAGCCTCCATGGGGCCTCCTGAAACAATAACAGAAGGAATATTGAGCCGCATTGCTGCCATTACCATGCCGGGAGTTATCTTATCACAATTACTGATACAAATCATTGCATCAGCCATATGGGCATTGATCATGTATTCTATGCTATCGGCAATCAGATCCCTTGAAGGCAGGGAATACAGCATTCCATCATGCCCCATAGCAATGCCATCATCGATGGCAATCGTGTTGAATTCAGCTGCGAAAAATCCTGAACGTTCAATTTCGTTTTTCAAAATTTGTCCTATCTCATGAAGATGCACATGACCCGGAACAAATTGTGAAAAAGAATTGACAATCGCTATTACCGGATTGCCGAAATGTTCATCTTTCATCCCGTTTGCCCTCCAGAGTGCTCTGGCACCTGCCATCCTGCGACCTTCTGTTGTAATTGAACTTCTTAATTTCCTGTTCATGATGGTCACTAAAAAGTATTATAAAAAAGAAAGCCATTCCGTGTTATTCGAGAATGGCCTTCAAGATGTTTAAATGTTATTGATCCATACCATTCTCACCTGTGAGGAGTAATCACACTCACAATAAGGAGAAAAAGTATGATATGGATGTGTCTCATTTGAAATAAAATATGATTGAACAAATATATTTATTAATCTTTAATTTAAAAATTATTTTTAAAAAAAAGAGGGCAAGCGACTTATATCGCTCCGCTCAACCGTCTACCCTTGCTTCCTTCCGAACCTGGGGGAATTCAACAGGAGCTGGTCGTATAAGACTTGCCCCGACTGCAAAAATAAGAAGATTTCACAATACCTGCAAAACTTTTATTATGGATAAGCAAACAGGTGAATATTAAAAAATCTGATATCTTTGTTATCAATCAGTCAAATATTAATAAACCTAAGCCATGGAAAATAAAAATACTTCCTTGTTTGTCAATGTCCTGATATGGGGAGCCATCATCGGGCTTGTTTCTGTCGTCTATTCGGTGATCCTTTATATGCTTGATCAAACCCTTAACACAGTGTTGGGATATGTAGGATTCATCATTATAATTGCCGGACTTGCTATCGCTATGAAAAGTTACAGGGATAATGTGCTTGACGGCATCCTTCCGTTTGGAAAGGCATTTGGTTTCGGTGTGCTCATTGTTTTGATATCTGCAGTGATAACAGGAATATACGGATATCTT
>CAZGOR010000089.1:7190-11990 GCA_964527875.1 uncultured Bacteroides sp.
GTAATAGATCCTGATCTCATGGGGAAAGTGATGGATGCCCAGACTGAGAAAATGCTGGAAAAGGGATTATCCGAAGATCAGGTTGAACAGGCACTTGAAGTTTCTAAAAGATTTATGAAACCTGCTTTTATGTTCATTACGGGATTAGTCACGAATCTCCTGATCGGTGTAGTCCTTTCCCTGATCATGGCTGCTATTTTTAAGAAAGAGGAATAGATATTAGAAATGGATTTATCTGTAATCATCCCGGTATATAATGAAGAGAAGAGCCTGCCTGAGCTTATGGATTGGATCACCAGGGTGTTGAAAGATTATGCTTTGACATATGAAGTTGTTTTTGTAGATGATGGCAGTAATGATCATTCATGGGAGATCATCGAAAAACTTGCACGATCAAATAATACCATCAGAGCTATACATTTCAGGAGAAATTATGGGAAAGCTGCTGCCCTGCACAGTGGCTTCCAGGCTGCTAAAGGTGATGTTGTCATTACAATGGATGCAGATCTCCAGGACAATCCTGAAGAGATACCGGAACTTTACAGGATGATTACTGAGGAGAACTATGATCTTGTCTCAGGCTGGAAAAAGAAACGACATGATCCCATAAACAAAAGATGGCCGAGCAAACTCTTTAACTGGGCTGCCAGACGTTATACAGGTATCAAACTACATGATTTCAACTGTGGCCTGAAAGCATATCATAATGAAGTGATTAAGAATATCGAGGTTTATGGAGAAATGCACCGGTACATTCCGCTTATTGCAAAACAGGCCGGTTTTACCAGAATAGGAGAGAAGGTTGTGGTGCATCAGAAGAGGAAATACGGTATATCAAAATTTGGGATGGATAGATATATTAAAGGTTTTCTTGATCTGATAACAATACTTTTTATCTCAAGGTTTGGAAAGAAGCCCATGCATCTTTTCGGTATGCTGGGTACTTTAATGTTTTTTATAGGATTATTAGCTGCTGCCTGGCTTGGAGGCCAGAAGTTATACAGGTTAAGCAAACATATTAAAACCATTCTTCTAACAGATAGCCCCTATTTCTATCTGGCCCTTACTGCAATGGTTATCGGAACGTTGCTGTTTATGGCAGGTTTTCTTGGCGAACTGATCGCAAGAAGTTCAACTGAAAGAAATACTTACCAGATCGATAAGATTATTTAATTGATTGGCGATTGGCAGAAGGACTTTTTTAGAGAAACGACTAAATATAAATTGAAACTATTATTTTTTTGCAGAGCCCCGCACGGCTCTGTAAAAATTTAAATAAATATCTTTGGCTTAATTCTATTACTCTTTATATAAAATGAAATATCATTTAGTATCCGGTGCATGTGGATTCGTGGGCAGAAACATGGTGCGTAGATTATACAAAACAACTGAAGACAGGATATTTATGGTGGATGATCTGTCGATCGGGATTCATCCTTCAGAATGGATCGATCGCTACCAATCAAAGCCTTTCAGGGATATCGAGATAATAGGTGAGGATGAAAGACTATTATACTGGAAAGGTGATTTCCGGAATCTGTTATTTTATTTGAGGGAAAATCCTGATTACCTCCAGTCAACTTACGAACTTGATTTTGAAAGGTTCTCGGATGTCTATCATTTTGCCGCAATTGTTGGAGGAAGGGCGAAGATTGAAGGAGATCCGATGAAAGTGGCCCTTGACCTATCGATCGATGCAGAATTCTTTTACTGGGTTTGTAATCATAAGCCGGCAAGGGTACTTTACCCGAGTTCGAGTGCTGCTTATCCTGTTAATCTGCAAACCGACCAGGATGCTATTGCACTGAGAGAGTTTGACATAGATTTTAAAAGCAACCTTGGCACACCGGATATGACATATGGATGGTCGAAACTGACCGGTGAATATCTTGCCCGGATTGCTGCAAATCATTATGGAATACCCGTTGTTTGTATCCGTCCCTTTTCCGGTTACGGGGAGGACCAGGATCTTTCTTATCCGGTTCCGGCAATCGCTGCAAGAGCAGCATCAAGAGAAGATCCGTTTGAGGTCTGGGGATCCGGAAAACAGGGCAGGGATTTTGTACATATCGATGATGTTATCGATTTTATCATGATACTCATGAACAGGGTCAAAGATGGTTCAGCATATAATATCGGATCAGGAGAACTGACATCTTTTATTGAATTAATACAATTATTTACACAGTTTGCAGGTTATAAACCTGCCATCAAACCGTTGCCGGATAAACCGGCAGGTGTTCATTCAAGATATGCGGATATGACGCTTGTCAATGAAAAGTTTAACTGGAAACCGAAAATATCACTTGAAGAAGGAATGAAAAGGGTATATGATGCAGCAGTTAGAAAATTACCTGATAAAAAATGATCTTAAGAATCCGGTCCAGAGATTCAATAATGCAAAATTACTCCCGGCATGAAAAAGATCATTACTTTCGGTCCCGGACCAAAATTTAAGGGTGGCATTGCCAATTATAACACTTCACTTGCGAAAGCTTTCGATCAAATTGACGGGATTGAAGTACATATTATATCCTGGACACAGCAATACCCCGCAATTATTCCACGGGATTTTATTGACCGTAAAAGCAAAACCAGCCTTATTGACGGTACATCGATTCAGGTTCATTATATAACAAATTATAATAATCCTGTCTCCTGGTTCAGGACCTACCGGCTTATAAGATCACTGGATCCTGATCTGATCGTTTTCCAGTGGGCTATTGCAATCCAGGGTTTACCCCTGGGCTGGATCGCAAGAAGACTGGTTAGAAAATGCAGGGTGGAAGTTATTTTTGATCTTCATTTTGTCAGGCAAAAAGAAGGATCCAGATTGGATATGCTTCTCACACGGTATGGAATAAAGTACGCTCATACCTATGTGGTTCATTCATATAAGACGGCAAACGAGTTGAAAGAGCTTTTTCCACGCAGGGATTTTAAGGTTAGTGAATACAATGACAGGAGTGTTACCGGCTTTAACCGTGTCATAAAATTATTTCACCCTGTTTATGATATGTATACGCCAGATACCGATTTTGACATTGTTTCCCAAAAAAAGATACTCGGACTGGCAGAACATGTATTTCTATTCTTTGGATTTATCAGAAAATACAAGGGGTTACATTATGCCATCAAAGCCTTTGTGAAACTTTCTGAAATCAGGGAAGATGTTTCCCTGCTGATCGTCGGTGAATCGTTCTGGCAGACCCTTGACAGCAAGAAATTGGTAACAAAAGTCAAAAATCTTCTGTTTGGATTTTTTAAATCTCTTTTTCTCCGTAAAAAGGATGATGAAAGAAAATACAGGCCGTTGGATCTGATTGATCAGCTTCATATCAGAAATAAAGTTTGCCTTGTCAATGAATTTGTTCCAAATGAGGATGTGCATAAATATTTCCAGGTGAGCGATTATATTCTTCTTTTTTATGAGACAGCCACACCCTCCGGAGTAGAATCCATGGCTTATAATTTCAGAGTGCCAATCCTTGCTACCGGTGTGGGACATTTCCCGGAGACTATCAGGGATGGTTATAACGGTTATCTTGCTGAGCCGGGGAATATTGACTCTATGGCAGCAGTTATGCAGAAAGCTCTCGATACTCCCATCAACAGGGAAAATGTTTTTATCTCCTCAAAGGAAATGAGCTGGGATAAATACGCCAAGGCTATCCTTGGTTAAACTCACTTCTTAACATATCGGCTACTTTCTTGTCAATGGGGAGTGTCATGATATCCGCACAGATCTGTTGGAGGGGAAACCAGCGAAATGACTGGCTTCCGTTGATATCTTCAAAATCATAGGGTTTTTCAGAAACGGTGAATTGAGGTTCCCGGGTAAACCTGGCAAGATAATATATACTGATTAGCTGATGGTCTTTAAAGAACATTGCTTTCTGAAAAAAATCCGTCGTATAATAATGTCTGATGATTTTAAGTTCCTGTCCAAATTCCTCCATAGCCTCGCGTTTGATACAGTCGGTTATGCCTTCCCCAAGTCTCAGTCCACCTCCCGGGAATTTTGTCATTCTCATATCCATTTGATACTCATCACTGAGTAATACCTCATTCTTTTCATTGATGATAATAACATATACACGGATGTTGAAATGTTTGATCGTTGTTGTCATTAACTCAAACCTGTTTTCTTCTTAATATATTCAATCATTTGATTAAACTCATCGGGATGGAACCATTTGATGGATGGGTCCTTGTTAAACCAGGTCAGCTGTCGCCGCGCATAATGCCTTGTGTTTCTTTTAATCAGTTCAATGGTTTCATCCAAGTTTCTTTTACCATCGAAATATCCAAAGATTTCCCTGTAACCAACACTTTTCAAAGCATTGATATGCCTGTAAGGATAGAGATTTTTTGCTTCATCCAACAATCCTTTATCGATCATCAGATCAACCCTGGCATTGATCCTGGCATACAGTTCTTCCCGTTCGGTATTAAGTCCGGTTTTGATAATGTTGAATGGCCTTTCTTTTTTTGGTCCGGTCAACAGAGAAGAGTAAGGCACCCCTGTCATATAAGTAACCTCAAGAGCTTTTAATATTCGTTTCGGATTTTGCAGGTCAACCCTTGAATAATATTCAGGATCAATTCTTTTCAATTCAAGCCGGAGCGTTTCAATACCTTCTTTTTCGAGTTTTTTCAGCAGTTTTTTTCTCAGATCCTGATCCACAGCAGGTAAATCATCAATTCCATGACAGATGGTATCGATGTATAATCCGGAACCACCAACCATGATGATCATATTATACTTTTTGAAAAGCTTATCAAGAAGGGATAGCACTT
>CAZGOR010000090.1:0-11866 GCA_964527875.1 uncultured Bacteroides sp.
TATTCATCTCAGGGATATTGAAGGTTATTCTTATGAAGAGATTTCAGACATCATGAATATGGAGATCAATGCTGTCAGGGTTACACTCTCAAGAGCCAGGAGATCAGTGCGGGAGTCATTTTCAAGAATACACCAGCCATGGAAGATATAAGAAAAATAGAGGAACTCCTTGAAAAGTATTACAATGGTGAGACAAGCCTTGAGGAGGAAAGAAAGCTTCACTGGTTTTTTCAAACTTGTGAAGTTCCTCCTCACCTTAAACCTGATGCTGATATTTTCAGATATCATTATAATCAGAGAACGGAAGAAGTTTCTCCATCACTTGAAGAGAAGCTTGTTCAACTGCTCGATGATCAGGAACATAAAAAAAGATTTTTACTGTCAGGAAGGACAATCAGGCTGGCATCCGCTATTGCAGCTTCCGTTATCATAGTTCTTGCCTTGTGGATAGGATTCGGACGGGATTTGCTAAAAGAGCAACAGGTTGCTGTCTATGAGGATACCTATGATGATCCACAAGTGGCCTATATGGAAACGAAAAAAGCTTTATTGCTGGTATCAGAAAAACTTAATGCCGGAACAGAGAATCTTCATTATCTCAAAAAATACAACGAAAGTGTGAATATGCTGGAACCGGTATTATCATTCGGAACGGGAATTAAAAGGCTTCAAAAACTTTCCAAATTCAATGAAACAACAGAATTAATTACAAAAAAATAAGAGAAATGAAACGTTTAATCATATTTATGGCAATAATCTTGGTACCCTTATTGATAAGGGCCCAGGGCGGACCTGTCGATAAACTCTTTGATAAATATGCAGAGAAAGATGGATATACTACAGTATATATTACCAAGTATATGTTCAATATGTTCAAAAATACAGATGAAACCGAAGGTAAGGAAGAAGATGAGTTGAACGAGGTGCTGGGAAAACTGAATTCAATTAAAATCCTTGCAGTGGATGATCCATCATTTATCCCGGAAGGTACTAATTTCTATAATGAGATTATGAAAGAACTCCCGAGAGAGCAATATAATGAGCTGATGGTTGTAAAAGAAAAGGACTCAGATGTGATTTTCCTGGCAAGGGAAGAAAAAGGTGTCATCGTGGAACTTCTTCTTGTCGCTGGTGGATCATCTGTATCCGATAATGTGCTGATCAGTATCTTGGGGGAGATCGACCTGGAGAATATCTCAAAACTATCGAAATCCCTCAATATAGAGGGCATGGAATCTCTGGAAAAAATGGATGAATAATCTATTACCCGGATGAATATTAAGCTTGAATTTTACAGTGTTGTCTTTGCTATAATCTGCCTTTTTATTTCCTGTACCAGGGATATCAATAAAACGGCATCATTCAGGGATATCTTTGATCATTACAGGGATCAGCAGGGAATTACAGCATTCAGCATCCCACCTTCACTCGTTGGATTAATTATGAACCAGTCCGATGAAGGTGATAATGATCTGGCTACCCTTATGAAGGACCTTTCTGCTTTTAAAATAATCATCCTGGAGGGAAACGGAAAAAATCAAGGCATGAAAGATGAAATGTTCCATGTTATCAATGACTTTACCCTGAGGAATGGTTTCAACGATTTTTTTGTTATGAGAAACCGGGAAGAAAACATCATGATTAGCGTAAAAGAAAATAAGGATATTATCAGTGAAGCCATCATATTGTTTACAGGGGAAGAGGGATTAACGGTCATTAATCTGAGAGGGAATATTAAACCGGAGAATATAGCAAAACTAATTGATAGCGGAGTCATTCACGATATAGAAGGATGGTATATAAGATAAACTATTTATCAATTGTTCAAAACTGTAAAAAAAGTATATCGGTAAAGTTGTTATAAAACTTTTAATTAATATTTCTTTTTTAATGTAATAACCGAAATTTCCGGAGGTATGCCTATCCTTCCCGGAAAACCAATGTAGCCGAGCCCGGTATTTATATTCAGAAACTGATTCCCGGATCTGTGTAATCCTTCCCATCTTGGATACATCAGCTTAACCGGACTCCATTTGAATCGGCCTACCCTGATTCCAAACTGAAAACCATGCGTATGACCGGATAATGTAAGATTGATATTCGTTTTGCCGGCTACCTCTGCATCCCAGTGTGAGGGATCATGTGATAATAATATTTTAAAACAATGATCGGTTAAACCTGACATGGCTTTACTCAGATTTCCATGTTGCTTGAAGGGAGGTAACCCCCAGTTTTCAACGCCAATGATAGCTATTTTCTGACCTTTTTTTTCAATCACTTCTGATTCATTTAATAAAACCCTGAATCCCATTCTTTTCTCCTGTTCAATTATTTTATTGATGTTTTCCTGTTTTTCATTTATGTCATTCCATGGATAATAATCACCGTAATCGTGATTTCCGAGAATTGAATATTTACCATATTTTGCATGAAGCTGTTGCAGAACATGCTCCCATCCATCCAATTCTTCTGCAAAATCATTCACCATGTCACCGGTAAAAAGTATGAGGTCAGGTTTTTCTGCATTGATTAAGTTAATGGCTTTCATTATCTTTTGTTGTAATCCCTGCAAACTGCCTGTATGAAGATCACTTATCTGAAGGATAATCAATCCGTTGAAAACATCCGGCAGGGATTCAAAGGACAGATTGATTCTCCGGATACGGAAATTAAACCGGCCAAATGTTATACCATATAGTATAGTCAGAAATATTATTGCAGATAAAACAAACGCTCCTTCCGAAATAAAGTTAAATGTGCCATTTCTGTATACAGGATTAATTCCGGGACTTTCAATTTTTAAAATTGAAATCGCCATGAGAGAAAGGGATGTGATGATGTCCTGCAGGAGAAGAAAAATAAAAAAAATGATCTTCGGTAAGTATATTAAAATGAATAATCCAACCAGTTTGAATGTTAAGCCATACCTGAACTTATTCCTTGATCCTGCATATTGATTCATGATGATCGCAAAACTGATACTGAAGAAAAGGGGAATGATCCAGGAGGTAATTGTAAGTAATATAGCAAGCGTTTGAGAACCAATTGATTTGAGAATCCAATAAAAACCACTGAAGACATACAGGTCGATGATAAGAACTGAAACAATAGCCGTAATAAATATGACAGATATTTTCTTTCTCAAGAGAATTAATTGAAAAATGATTTGAAAATAAAAAATTATTGATAACCAGACTGACTTTAAACTGAAGTCATGAAATTATTATATTTGAATTATGAATTTAATTACTTAGCAATGCTAATAATACAACATATTAAAATTAAAACAACAACATGAAAAGACTTTTGTTCATCTGTCTGATTCTTCTTTTACCATTTCATCTGATGGCCCAGTTAAAAATGGGTCTTAAAGGAGGAGTAAATATGTCATGGTTTAGGGCAAAAGAGGTACTGTCAGATAATTATCAACTAAATGTATCGGACGCATCAAAGCTTGGTTATCATATTGGCTTGTTTACCAGGGTCAGCTTTATGGGAGTATATGTACAACCCGAATTATTATATACGGCTTTGCGTTCCGAGACAGAAATTTACGACCGGACTGCACAAACTGATCTGGAGCCTGTACAACAACAGATCGGCAGGATCGACGTTCCTGCTATTGTTGGAGCCAGACTTGGTCCGGCACGGTTGGGATTCGGACCTATAGCCAGTGTGATTGTGCTTAACAGAAATGAACTGGAGGATCTGACAGGTTATAAGGAGAAATTGAAGACCGCAACAGTAGGTCTTCAGGCTGGCGTGGGTTTTGATGTGTCAAATTTTTCTATTGATGTCAGGTATGAAGGGAATCTGAGCAAGTTAGGAGATAGTATGGAAATGGGTGATCGGAAAATTAATTTCGACAAACGTGCAAGACAAGTTATTTTCAGTCTCGGATTATCATTTTGAAGAACGATGTGTTTCACCATTGCTATACATGCTGCACGTGAAGAAATTGAAGCACGCTTTAATGCCAGGTTTGAGGATCAGGTACAATTTATTCCCGGTTATTACTTTTCTGCTTTTACCTTACCGCTTATCCCTGTTATAACAAACCAGGACACCGGTCAGATAAAAATGTTCCAATGGGGATTGATACCATCATGGGTTAAAGATGAATCATATGCAGATTCAATCCGCACAAAAACTTTTAATGCCAAAGCCGAAACCCTTACAGAAAAACCATCTTTCAGAAATGCTGTTAAGACCAACAGGTGTTTTGTGATTTCAAAAGGATTCTTTGAATGGCAATTGAGGGAGAAGGAAAAAATCCCTTATTATATCCATCTTGATGATGAACAGCTATTCGCTTTTGCAGGCCTTTATGATAGTTGGATAAATCCCGGGACCGGTGAAATCAGTAATACCTTCTCCATTATTACTACAACAGCCAGCCCACTTCTTGCAAAGATCCATAATACAAAAAAGAGAATGCCCGTCATTCTGCCCAGGGAAAAAGAAATGGAATGGATAGATCCCGAAATTCCACTGGATTATGCATTGAATCTTCTCAAACCTTATGATGATGCCCGGATGAAAGCTTATACCATTTCCAAGCGTATATCCAGACCCGGAGTGGAAAAAAATATTCCTGAGATTATAAAGTACTATAATTACGGGAATGAACTATAGATAAATATTTTATCATTTGATCACCAGCAACCAAAACCAAAGTCTGAAAACTGAAAATTCAGTAAGACTAATATTTCATTAGCAATAGCGAAATGAAATGTTTAAGCCAAACTAATCCCGCCTGTCACGATATATTTCGGAACCGTAAACCGAGAACCAAATTCCTTTCCCCTACTTTTGAGGTACGAATTTCAATGCTGCTGAGTTTATGCAATATCTGAGACCGGTGGGAGGCGGACCGTCATTGAAAATATGACCGAGGTGAGCATCACATCGTGAACAGGTAACTTCGGTACGGATCATTCCATGACTGGTATCTTTGTGAAAATTTAAGTTTTTATTGGAAAAAGGTTCACTGAAACTTGGCCAACCGCAACCAGAATGAAATTTTGAATTCGAATCAAACAATATCTGGCCACATGCAGCACATTCATAATGTCCTTTTTCGAAAAAATCGTAGTATTTGCCGGTAAAAGGCCTCTCAGTACCTTTTTTACGCATTATTTTATATTGAAGTGGGGAAAGCTGTTCTCTCCATTCCTCTTCAGTTTTGATTACTTTATCCATAACCTCTGATTGATCTGTTATTGATGAATTTCCTGGTTCATTCTGTGCACAGGTATTAAATATTACCATAAACGGTATTAATAAAATATAATTTTTCATATGCATTAAATGTTTAAAACCAGTTCGATAAAAGAATAATGAATGTATGATTTTTTTATTTAACAAACGACAACCAGGAAAAATTGTTGGATTAAGAGAAGTGAAAAATATGTTAATTTTCGAGTAAATAAATATTCCAGATTTCTGGTTTAAAATGTGTTATGGGATTATTAACAAATTGTTAATAACATGTGTGCATATATTGTGAAGATAAATGGTTTAAAAAATTTGTTGAACTGAAAAACTTCATATTATATTTGTTTCACCAAGCGAGAGATAAAAGGTTGCTCTCCGGGGTTAAAAAGTTTAAGCTTATCTTTCTTCGGAAAGATCGGTTTAAACCGGACCTTGAAAAGAACAGGATCGTGAGGTTCTGCCTCTGACAGGTCAACTCTGAAGAGCGAGGCAGTAAATCCCGGATCTTCGGATCTGAGGCAAACTGCTCCAGCATATCGGAGCTTGGTTCGAAAGAATCGATCTTTGAGTTGTTGGCTTGTTAAGCAGATTTGGAAAGGAGTACCTTTACCGGTACAAACCAGCCAGGTTCAGATTCTCAGGTGAATTCCCTTCGGGGATGCCATCTGCAGAATCAGCTTGACAAGAAGAGATTTGGGGATAGCAGGCCTTAAAAACCTGCCTGAAACAAATCCTGGTTTCATAAAGATAGTCCCGTAAGGGATTAACACTGATGAAACAATCATAATAACTGTAGCTTGGCGCTGTTTGTTAACTACGGTTATCAGATAGTGGAATGGGAACTTTTTCGTCCAGAAAGGGTTCCCATTCACTGTTTTTACAGGTCTTATAATGGGATATTTCCGTGTTTTTTGGGAGGAATGGTTTCAGATTTGTTCTGGGTCATTTCCAGTGCCTGTATAAGTTTAAACCGTGTCTGTTTCGGATAGATGATCTCGTCAATATATCCAAGTTCTGCTGCCTTATAGGGATTGGCAAATGTATCCTGGTATTCGCTTATTTTTTCCTTTCGTTCTTCTTCCGTACTAATTTTTCCTCTGTAAAGGATATTCACAGCACCTTCAGATCCCATTACAGCAATTTCAGCTGTAGGAAAGGCATAATTGGCATCTGCCCCGATATGTTTGGAGGCCATCACACAATATGCCCCACCGTAAGATTTCCTGGTTATCACAGTGATTTTCGGTACTGTTGCCTCTGAAAAGGCATATATTAGTTTGGATCCATGTTTAATGATTCCACCAAATTCCTGCAATGTGCCGGGTAAAAATCCGGGTACATCTTCGAATACAATTAGTGGGATATTGAATGCATCACAGAATCTGACAAATCTTGCACCTTTCAGCGAAGAATTAATATCAAGTACACCTGCCAGGTGTGCCGGTTGATTGGCAACTATTCCAACAGGTTTGCCCCCAAGCCTGGCAAAACCGATAACAATGTTTTTGGCATAGTGGGGCTGAACCTCAAGAAAATTCTTATCATCAACAACAGCTTCAATCAGGTTAAGTATATCATATGGTTTATTTGGATCTGCCGGGATGAGTGTTTGAAGCTTTTCTTCTTCCCGGTGAATGTCGTCGGTGCATGGTTTTACAGGCGGATCTTCCATATTATTTGGTGGTAAGAAGCCAATCAATTCCCGAATCATCATCATTGCCTTTGGATCATCTTCTGCAACGAAATGAGCCACACCACTTTTACTGTTGTGGGTCATCGCTCCTCCCAGTTCCTCTTTGGTTACATCTTCGTGTGTGACGGCTTTAATAACATCGGGACCGGTGACAAACATATAACTTGTTTTTTTCACCATAAAAATAAAATCTGTCAGGGCAGGGGAGTACACGGCGCCGCCGGCACATGGACCAAGGACTGCCGAGATCTGGGGTATGACGCCCGATGATCGTACATTTAAATGAAAAATATCAGCATAGCCGCCAAGGCTCTGGACACCTTCCTGTATTCTTGCCCCACCCGAATCATTAAGTCCGATCACAGGAGCCCCCATCTTTAGGGCAAGTTGTTGGATCTTTGTAATTTTGTTGGCATTTGCCCTGCTTAATGTACCTCCAAAAACAGTAAAATCCTGGGCAAAAACATACATAAGCCTGCTATCTATCTTACCATACCCGGAAACTACACCATCGGTTGGGATTTTGTTCTTGTCCATCCCAAAATCTGTACAGCGATGTACAACCAGTTTATCAAGCTCAACGAATGAACCGGGATCAAGTAATAAGTCAAGACGTTTGCGGGCTGTCAGTTTACAGTTTTGGTGCTGTTTTTCAATTCGTTCAGGACCACCACCTGCATCGGCTTTTTTATTCTTTTCCTCAAATTCCCTGAATTTTTCTTCGAGGTGATTCTTCATGATTATTCCGATTGAGATTTATATAAGCGTTCGGGAGATAAATGGAATACTATTTATTCAATAATGATCAGTGGTTTATGTCCTTCAATCGTGTCACCTTCCTTCACATGGATCTCTTTTATAATTCCGGATTTTCCAGCTTTATATTCGCTTTCCATTTTCATAGCTGAAATAATAATAACTGTATCACCGGCTTTTACCTTGGTACCTGTTTTAACAGGTATTTTAACAACTTTACCCGGCATGGGTGAGGAAATGATGCTTTCTTCATCAGCCAGCAGATTATCTTTCCTGCTCATCAGATAGCGGGATTCGGCATCAATAATTTCGATTTCAAAAGACCGGTATAACGTACTGACACGGGATTTCTTCAGGTGTCCACCTTCAAGAATCTCTACGTTATAGGATTTTCCATTGTAAAGAATGGAATAGACACCTTCCTCAACCATAATGATGTCAAGCTTGTACAGTTTTCCATTAATAAGGATCTCAATAGAATGTTCATCCTTATTGACCAGCTCTACCTGCACACTGCGGTCATCCAATCGAATTTCCAGAGACATAGTCCGATTATTATTTTGCAAATCAGATCCTGATAACGGCCTTTTTCCTGCCATAGATTTTCCATGCCGATCTACCATTGCCGTTATGGATTAAATCCACGGGTTGGACTTTTTGAAGTTTTTGTGTATAATCAAAAATAGCTGCAATCAGTGCTATATCCTCATATTCTGCATTATAACGTGTATCTTCTGACATCAGCGACTGCTTGTTTGTATCGATAAAATGAGTATCATACTCACCACGCAAATAATCATGTGTACCCATGATCCTCTCAAGAAAGCAGATGGTAGTTTGAACACCCGTTATCCTGTATTCATAAAGTGCCCGCTTCATCCGTGCAATGGCTTCTTTACGGTTGCTCCCCCAGACAATAAGTTTTGAAATAAGCGGATCATAATAAAGCGGAATCTCGTAACCTTCGTAAACATAACCATCAATCCTGACTCCCAGACCCGATGGTTGAGTAATATGTTTGATTAATCCCGGACTGGGCATGAAATTATTTCCCGGATCTTCTGCGTAGATCCTGCATTCTATTGAATGTCCTGTTTGATTGATATCAAATTGCTGATAATTGAGCTTTTCACCATTGGCAATCCTGATTTGTTCCTTAACAAGATCAATACCTATAACCATTTCTGTAACCGGATGCTCAACCTGCAGCCGTGTATTCATTTCCAGAAAATAATAATTCCTGTCTTTATCAACAAGAAACTCAATGGTCCCGGCATTTTCATAGTTTGCAGCCCGGGCTGCCGCAATAGCATTCTGACCCATTCTTTCTCTGAGTTCGGGAGTCATAAATGGTGAGGGTGTCTCTTCGATAACCTTCTGGTGCCTGCGCTGAACTGAACACTCTCTCTCACAGAGATGGATAACATTTCCATGCCGGTCAGCAAGTATCTGAAATTCTATGTGGTGAGGAGATTCAATGTACTTTTCAATGTATACTGATTCATCCCCGAAAGCGTCTAAAGCTTCTGATCTGGCAGCCCTGAGTGAAGAATGCATCTCTTCTTTCTTTGATACCAATCGCATTCCCTTGCCTCCACCACCTGCAGAAGCTTTAATTATTACAGGAAGACCTGTTTTTTTGATGATATCAAGAGCAGTTTTTTCATCCCTGATGGCTTCTTTAGTGCCCGGAACCACAGGAACTCCGGCATTCATCATTTTTTCCCTTGCTGTGATTTTATCACCCATCAATGATATTGAATAATCAGAAGGACCAATAAAAATAATTCCTTCATAATTACAGCGGCGTGCAAATTCAGCATTCTCTGCCAAAAATCCATATCCCGGATGAATAGCATCTGAATTTGAAAGTTTCGCCGTCTCAATGATCTTGTCAATGTTCAGGTAACTTTCATTGGACGGGGAGGGGCCAATGTGATATGCTTCATCAGCATATCTAACATGAAAAGAAGTCCTGTCTGCATCAGAAAATATTGCAACCGTCTTTATTCCCATCTCTTTGCACGACCTCATTACCCTGACGGCTATTTCACCCCTGTTGGCGATAAGTACTTTTTTTATCATAACAGGAATTTAGTTTCAAAATATAGAGCAAAGATTAGAAAAAAAAATGAATTGAACATAAGAGTATTTTGTTTTTGATATGATAATTATGTCAATTTTTAGAATAAGTTCCAGTATAACAATAGATTATTTTTTTATTAAAAATTTGGCAATATCAGAAAAAGACATGATAATATCTTATTTATATAATTTGTTGATTTGAATGTTTCATTTTACTATTTTTGCCGTAAGTATTGCCCATAGGGTGGTACCATAAGTGTTGCCGATGGTATGAATAAAATCTGGTAGCTGAATTCAATTATTAAGGGATAAAATTTTCCGGATTTGAATTTACTATTCGGTATTTATTTATTTCTGCATGGAAAATACAGACAATTACTCAATTCGTTTATATTTTAAAGATTCATCATGAAAATATTCAGGGGATTATATCTGGTCATGTTCATATCCTTTATACCTCTGAAGGTTATGGGTCTTATGAGTTTTCAGGTTACATCTCAGGACAGTTTAAAGCATCGTACAGAGTTATTTTATGGGACTGATTACCTTGAACTCATTATAATCACAAATATAGATTCATTGCTTCATGATATAGGTGATGATCCTTCATATCATGATGCCAGGATAAGTTATAAAAACGAAGATAGCCTTTGGATAGAATTGAATGCTGAAGTCCGTGTACGCGGAAATTTCAGAAAACAACCGGCTAATTGTGATTTTCCACCTCTCAGACTGAAATTTGAAAAAGAAGAACGTGAAAATACCATTTTTGAGAATACAAAAAATATTAAAATGGTAACCCATTGTCAGACTAATATTCCCGATTATGAGCAGTATGTTATGCAGGAATACCTCATCTACAAATTATATAATATATTGTCTGATTTCAGTTATAAAGTGAGGTTATTAAAGGTAACTTATCTGGACACCCAGGACAGTGACTACAAAATTGAAAAGTATGCATTCTTTATTGAAGACGATGAAGATATGGCAGATAGATTAAATGGAAATATCTTGGAAATTGAATCTGTTGATCCTAAAAATATTGATCAGGAATATTATCTCCTGATTTCCTTTTTTGAATATCTAATCATAAATACAGATTGGTCAGTTCCTATAGTACATAATGTCACTCTTTTATCAATTGATTACTTTAAACCTCCTTTGCCTGTACCCTTTGATTTCGACTGGTCAGGATTTATCAATATTCCTTACGAAATTCCAACAACAAGTGGATTAAAAACAAGAATTCCTGAAAGGATTTATAAAGGACCTTGTGTCAAAACAAGGGATTTAAAAAAAATAGCCAGATTGTTTAAGTCTAAGAAACAGGAGATATTTGATCTGTATTACGATTTCCTTTACCTGGATACTGAATATAAAGCTGAAACATTGCAAAATATCCAGATTTTCTACGAAATCCTGGATGATCGATACATTTTTCATTCAGTATTTAAAGAACAGTGTATTGAATAATATTAATCCTTCCTTCAATATTTTTTTTCAACATTATATGGTCATTTGACCAATGGTGAGATTTGTTAAGTTTTTGTGCT
Organism: uncultured Bacteroides sp.; assembly: GCA_964527875.1. Taxonomy (GTDB): domain Bacteria; phylum Bacteroidota; class Bacteroidia; order Bacteroidales; family SM23-62; genus LJUQ01. The sequence continues at coordinate 11,308 of CAZGOR010000090.1, forward strand.
GAATTAAAAGATAAACGACCATTTTATCCCTGCGAAGAGATCCAATTTCCCTATATAGGAACTTTATTCGTTGACTGGTGATTATGCAGTTAATTATTTGTTTATCAATCATATAATACATATAAAAGGATAGAAAGCCAGATTTGTTAAAAACAGGAATTTTGTATTAATGAAAAAGAGTATACATTTGCGACGATTTTTATGAAGGTGTTTCGAACGATTTTGAATAGTTATGAGACTTAAATTTATCATTGTCCAGGGCTTAATGGTCCTGGTTTTCTTTTTTTGGGAGATTGGCTTGGTTCTTCCGGGCAGGGATTCCTATGGTTCAGGAGAGAATAACAGATCTGCCGGATTTAGTGCTATGTTTCATAATGAATACTCTAATTTTGAAGAATCTGAAGAAATTGATAAGTCGATTCAGTCATTTCAAAAAAAGTGGGGAATAAAAGGAATTTCTGTAGCTATAACCAAAGATGGCAGACTTGTTTACGCAAAAGGATTTGGATATGCAAATGAAGAGGCGGGAGAAAAAGTTGAACCGGGTTATCTGTTCAGG
>CAZGOR010000091.1:0-6576 GCA_964527875.1 uncultured Bacteroides sp.
TGTTTCCTCTGTGGTTAAATGTTTTAATAGACTTTTTAGACAGCCTCTTATTTATAGTTTGCCCCTTTCAGGGTCTTAATACTGCATTCTGAAATTCTTTAACTATGTGACCCTTTTATACTGCAACCATTTTACATTACTACTCTTTAAACCTGAGACATTGCAACCCTGATACACTGTGACCCTGTGACCCTGCAGCCCTGCAACCTAATCCTTCTTAGCCTCAGCCTCAGCCTTAGCCTTCTTGAGCTTATATAACCTGCGTTAATCATTCGATTCTTCGGACAAATCACGGATATAGTTTAAAACCATAAGTTTTAGTGACCGGATATCTTCGATGATCTTTTCCTGGCAAAGTACCTCATCTGAGAGGTTTGATGTGATAAATTCAATTTCCACGTTATCAAGATGTATCAAAGACATATAGAGAAAATGAATCTGACTGTGAATGGATCTGCATATCTTGCATTGATTGAGATTAAAAATGAATTTATTCATCTCTTCTTTTATTTTACAATACTCGCCATCATTTTTATAAGTGCCGGATTCATCCAAAGCAGAACCTGAACAAAAAATGTTTTTTAGAGAATCATGGTTAAAGTTTTCATTTTTCATAACATATGATTTTTAGGGTTCTTAATCATTAATGACGAGAAGCGTAAAATATCGGTCATGTTTTTGATTTTTTTTAAGGAAATTGGGGTATAAGAAACATGTTTTTTATGCGGATCGCTGAGCTATCTGATTTTTGTTGTGATCATTAAACAAAGAATAATTTCTATTTTCGTAGATCTAATTCATACATCAATGATCCTTGTAACTGGTGGAACAGGTTTGGTAGGTTCCCATCTTCTGTTTAAACTTTTAAGAGAAGAAAAGGAAGTCAGAGTTTTAAAGCGCATGACTTCTGATATTGATCATCTAAAAAAAATATTTGGTTATTATACGGATGACGCAGACAGACTATTTTCAAAGATAGAGTGGTTTGAAGCTGATCTTAATGATCAATATGATATTGACAGTGCTATAAAAGGTATGGAATATGTTTACCACCTGGCTGCAGAGATTTCTTTTAATCCTGCTGATAAATACTCTGTTTTAAGAACCAATATTGAAGGTACTTCTCATGTTGTGGATGCATGTTTAGAGCACCATGTAAAGAAACTTTGTTTTGTTAGTTCAATTTCAGCAATTGGATCAACGGTTACGGACGAGAAGATCAGTGAGGAAACATTCCTGACAGCCCCGGGCAATCATTCGTCCTATGTGACCAGTAAGTATAAATCGGAACTGGAAGTATGGAGGGGAATTAATGAAGGACTCAATGCAATCATCGTAAATCCATCCATCATCATTGGCCCGGGCAACTGGCATCGGGGCTCTGGAAGATTGTTCCAGCAGGTTTGGAGGGGATTGAAATATTATCCGGAAGGAACTTTGGGTTTTGTTGATGTGAGAGATGTTGTAAAAGCAATGATTTATCTTATGAATGGTCAGTTCTCCGGTGAAAAATATTTAATCTCTTCAGAAAACTTTTCCTATAAGGAGGTCCTTGAAATAATTGCAAGGGCTCTGGGCAAACCATTACCATCAAAAGTGCCGGGGTCATTGATGATCAATATACTGTATTGGCTGGACAGGATGAGGAGCATACTAACAGGGAAAGAAAGATTTATTACCAGGGAATTAGTGGCTGCAGCAAATGAAAAAAGATATTTTTCAAATAAAAAGATCATTCAGGCAACCGGTATAAAATTTATACCTGTTAATGATTCTATTAATGATACAGCCAGATTATTTTTAATGGATATGAATAGGTAATTCATTGATTCATTCATAGTTTATTGGTGGTTGGATATTAATACTTTTAAATATCACTATTAAAAACCAAACTATGAAGGTAATATAAACGGTTGTTTTGGGAGTGTGTCATAACTAGCTATTACTTGTTTTTTAACAATGAAAAGAGTTCTCGCAGATTTCCGCAGATCAATACGCAAATTTTCGCAGATTGTGATTTACAGTATATTATTTCTGCGTAAAACTTGTCCGACTCAGGCGGATCAGCGTTTTCCTGCCTGCTTAGCCTTCGCGTAGCCGCTTCGGCGGAGCAAGGCCGGCAGGCAGGTTTGCGAACTTAGCGCATCCTTTGCGCACTTTGCGGTCAAGCATTTTTATAAGTTATGACACAGCCCCGGGCAGGTGCGAGAAATAAAATTTATTTATTCATTTAAGGTATCATAAAGTAGTTGTGAAATAACCTCATTCAATTTGCTGGTGTTAATGACAGGAACAGGTTTTCAGCTGGGAATTTTTACTTTAGGACCTTAATGTAGGAAAGAGGTATTTTAATATGAAGGGATTGTTGAATACCTTCGATCATGATCCGCAGTCTCATTTTCCTGGAGATCTCAACAAGTGTTCCTTTCAATCCTTTAAGTGCTCCTCGGGTCACGACCACCTTATCCCCGATATTAACATCAATAGATTCATCGATAATATCTTCACCAGTATTAATGAATGTTTTAATAGCTTCAATCTGAACAGGTGGGATAGCAACAGCTTTCTTTTCGAAGGTTACAAATCTGACAACACCGGGTGTCTGGAGTGCGGGCAGGTATTCTTCCGGGGAGATATAGACAAAAACATATGATCTGAACAGTGGTTCCCTTATCCATTTCTTGCGGTCGCTCCATTGTTTGAGTACCTTTTGTAAAGGAAGATAATGTTCGATCTTTTTATCAAGCAATAAATCTGCCACTTTTTTCTCCCATCTGGGCTTGGTGTAAATAGCGTACCATTTTTTTTCGGGCATGATTCGTTGATAATATTCTGTATAATATTAAGGAAAGAAATTAATGGAATATAATGATTTGATTAATGAAGCTTGAATACTTTTTTTAACTCTTCAACATCATCCAGCTTTTCCCATGTAAAGAATTCGGCCTCCTTCTCAATTCTTTCTTCACGTTCGGAATTACTATTTTTAATAATTTCAATGATCTCTTTATAATAATTTCTTCCCATATGTCCATATGCTGCAGTTGGGAGAAAGATCGGATTTTTAAGTCCGAATTTTCTGATGATGGCAGCTGGTCTGAGATCAAAGATATCCATGATTTTACTGGTAATTTCCCTGTCGCTTTGATTTATATGGGATGTTCCATAGGTATTTACGAATAGTCCGACTGGTCTGGCCATTCCGATTGCATAAGCTACCTGGACAAGTATTTCATCTGCAACACCTGCAGCCACAAGGTTTTTAGCGATGTGTCTCATGGCATAAGCTCCTGACCGGTCAACTTTGGAAGCATCTTTACCTGAGAAGGCACCTCCGCCATGTGCTCCTTTCCCACCGTATGTATCAACAACAATTTTCCTTCCTGTCAATCCTGTATCACCGTGTGGGCCACCGATAACAAATTTCCCGGTTGGATTGACATGCAGGATGAGACGATCATTGAAAAGCTTGTTGATCCGGTCTGGTAATCTTGATTTTATTCTTGGAATAAGGATATTATGAACGTCCTCTTTAATTTTTGCCAGCATTTTGTTATCATCATTATCAAACTGGTCGTGTTGAGTTGAGACAACAATGGTATGGATATTTACAGGTTGATGATTCTCATCATATTCAATGGTAACCTGGGATTTTGCATCGGGTCTTAAATAATTCATCTCATTGCCTTCTCTACGGATAGCTGCAAGTTCCTGAAGAAGCATATGTGACAGCTGTGATGCCAGGGGCATGTAGTCATCGGTTTCTGTACAGGCATAGCCAAACATCATTCCCTGATCGCCGGCACCCTGTTCCAGTTCATCTTTTTTTTCCACACCCCGACGAATATCCGGTGATTGCTCATGGATAGTTGATATGACGCCACAGGAATCAGCATCAAACATATATTCAGCCTTAGTATAACCTATTTTCCTTATTACTTCCCTGGCTATCTGTTGTACATCAACATAGGTGGATGTATGTACCTCTCCACCGATGAAGATCAGGCCGGTAGTCACTAGTGCCTCAACGGCAACTTTTGATTCAGGATCACGTCTTAAAAACTCGTCAAGTAAAGCATCTGATATCTGGTCTGCAATCTTATCCGGGTGTCCTTCTGAAACAGATTCTGATGTAAAAAGATACTTCATCATTGTTATGATTAAAGGGTACCAAGTAAACAATTAAACTTTGTAATTCCAAAAATCAGGAAATTGTCAGATCCCTGAAGACATCCTCCAGACTTTTTTGTTTTTTTTGTAACGAAAGAATTTTTAGGCCTTTCGAAACGGCCAGTTCAAAGATCTCTCCACGTATATCCTGGTCCGAATGAACCTGTATCAACCATGTATTCCCTGAGATATTTTTTAATTGGTCTGTTCCGGCAATTTTCAGGAGATCTTTATTGGATATTTGTTTGTCGAATTCAACAATAATTGTTTGTGCTGGTTCATATACATAACTTCCTATTTTTCCTGATTCTTCATCGGCAATGATCTTTCCTTTATTGATGATGATAACCCTGTCGCAGATAGCTTCAACTTCCTGCATGATGTGTGTTGCCAGCATCACAGTTTTCTCTTTTCCCAGTTCAGAGATCAGATTACGGATCTCAACGATCTGATTTGGGTCGAGTCCGGAAGTAGGTTCATCAAGTATAAGAATTTCAGGATCATGAATCAGAGCTTGTGCAAGTCCCACACGCTGACGAAAACCTTTTGAAAGTTCCCCGATTTTTTTCTTCCGTTCAACTTCAAGGCCGGTTCGGGTAATGATATCAGGAACCAGGCTCCCGGCATGTTTTTGAAGGCCATAAAGACCTGCAACGTGTTTCAAATACTCACTTACATACATTTCTGTATAAAGAGGATTATGTTCGGGGAGGTACCCGGTAATTTTCCTGATATTAAGGGAATTTTCAACCAGATCAAGACCATTTATATATACTTCACCGGATGATGATGAAATATAACCTGTCAGTATTTTAAACATAGTAGATTTCCCGGCACCGTTTGGACCGATAAACCCCACAATCTCCCCTTTCCTCACTTCAAATGAAATGTTGTCCAATGCCAGTTGCTTGCCGTATTGTTTTGATATTTCTTTAACCAGGATAGACATTTCCGGAAAATTACAGGCGAAAATAGTTAAAAATTACGAGTAATGCGATTATAGTTACATACATTGGTATAATGTAAAATAAGTTATTTATTAACGCGTTGTACGATTGAAAAAGCTAAGTAATTGAATCACATACTTAGATAGCATAACGAGTTAATAATTATTTTTAGTATTTGTTAAATGACTGACTATCAAAGTAATGAATAATGAAACAAAAAATGCCGGGATCAATTCATAGATAAGATTATTCAATACCGGTATTATCTTCCAGATGAATACTGTGAGAGTACCACTAATTAAACCTGCAACGATCCCAGCCTTTGTTGTGCGTTTCCAGAAAAGAGCAAGAATGGATGTAGGGCCAATTGAGGCTCCCAGTCCTGCCCATGCAAACAGGACAAACCAGAAAACGAGATCTTCGATCACGATACCCAGGATAACAGCTATTAAAACAAGAAAAACAATCATTAGCCGGCTCATCATGGCAAGTTTTTTTTGTGATATATCTTTATTTTTTAACAAGATCTTTTGATAAAGATCTCTGACTACGCTGGAGGCTGCAACGAGAAGCTGGGAATCAGCAGTAGACATGATGGCAGCAAAAATAGATGCCAGTATGAGTCCGACTGCAACAGGATGTAACAGTTCATTGGCAAGTGTCAGATAAACATTTTCAGCATCAGCATCTGGAAGCATGGATGCAGCAGGAAAATAAACCCTTCCGACAAATCCGGTAAACAATGCACCTGCAGCTAAAAAAATATTCCATATAGTCCCTACTATTGCAGTCCAGTTGAATTGCAACGGATCTTTAATAGACATATAACGGATTATAATATGCGGGTTTCCGGGTGATCCGAGTCCAATACCGGCAAAACCTACCAGCATTCCGGCTGATAAAGCAAATGGATTGAAAAAGTCATGGCTTATATTTAACAATTCAGCTGTTGTGTTACTCCAGCCTCCGGCTTTAATGATGCCATATGCCGGCAGGCCAATCAATGCCAGGATCATGATAAATGCCTGCAGGACATCGGTCAGGCTTACAGCTAAAAATCCCCCGAGGATGGTATAGATCAGGACTATTGCAGCCGTTATGATCAATCCTGTATTTTGGTTCAGACCGAAATTTGCAAAGAAAGCTTTACCACCGCCAACAAATTGTGCAGATACATATGTAACCATAAAGATCAGAAATATGAAAATGATGATCATTCTCAGACTACCCGATTGATCGTTGAAGCGTGCTGCATAAAAATCAGGCAGCGTGATACAGTCATTTTCTTCACTGAATTTTCTGATTTTGGGAGCATAGTAAAGAAAAAGTAATAACTCAACGATGATATAACCAGCTACTGCCCATAAAGCTGATAAACCCATCGTGTATGCCATACCTGTAAATCCAAGTAATAACCATGCACTTCTACCGGAAACTACCGCGGAGAGAGCTACAACCA